>JAGTUV010000061.1 GCA_018224305.1 Gemmatimonadota bacterium | reverse complement strand
GCCGTGGCCGCGGCATTGTAGTGCGCACCGGAGCGGCGACGGAGATCGGCCGGATCGCGACCTCGATCCGCCCCCTCGGCAAAACGATAACCCCGCTACAGGACAAGATGCATCGGTTCGGCCGGCGGATTGGCTGGGCCGTGGGTGCGCTCGCTGTGCTCGTCCTGATCATCGGCATGGTACGCGGCCTGTCCATGACGGAGATGTTTCTGACCACGGTCGCACTGGCTGTGTCCGCCATACCGGAAGGCCTGCCCGTCGTGATGACGGTCACACTCGCGATCGGTGTCGGCCGCATGGCACGCCGGCAGGCGATCATTCGATCGCTGCCGGCCGTCGAGACGCTCGGCAGCACCACGGTCATCGGGTCGGACAAGACGGGCACGCTCACCCGCAACGAGATGACCGTCCAGGCAGTGCTCGCCGGCGGCCGCGTCTTAGAGATGGCCGGCGACATCCGCGACCATGTCCGCGCCGGTGAAGCCCTGCGGCGCAACCTGCTCGCGGGTGTGCTCGCCAATGAAGCCGACCCGACCGCGCTGGAGCACGACGAGGTGCAGGGCGATCCCACCGAGATCGCATTGCACCAGGCGGCTTTGCGCACGTGGGCTCCGCCGTCGCAGTTGCGCGAACAGCATCCCGAGATCGACCTGATTCCGTTCGAGCCGGAGCAGCGGTGGATGGCGACGCTCAATCGCATGCCCGATGGCGCTCTGGTCATCCACCTCAAGGGCGCACCCGAGGTCGTCATCGAGCGTTGCGACAGACAGCTCGACGCGGCTGGTGCGGAGGAGCCGCTCGACGCGGCAGCCGCCACGGACGCAGTGCGGGATCTCGCTGGCAGGGGGCTGCGCGTTCTGGCGCTGGCGGCCAGGTCCGCCGGGCGCGAGACGCTGGACGCCGATGACGTGCGCGAGGGCTTCGTATTTCTCGGTGCGCAGGGCATGGAGGATCCCGTCCGCCCGGAAGCGGTGGATGCGGTCGCCGCTGCGCACGGCGCCGGCATCCGCGTACTGATGCTCACCGGCGATCAGGTCGATACGGCCCGCAACATCGGCAGCCA
Source organism: Gemmatimonadota bacterium (assembly GCA_018224305.1). Classification (GTDB taxonomy): domain Bacteria; phylum Gemmatimonadota; class Gemmatimonadetes; order Longimicrobiales; family RSA9; genus SH-MAG3. The sequence goes on along the minus strand of JAGTUV010000061.1, from coordinate 4,528 downwards.
GCTCGGTCTCGGTGGTCCCGACCCGCGGACCCTCGAAGGCAGCGCACTCGAAGCGCTGTCCGATGACGAACTCGCACGGACCATCCGGGACGTCGCCATCTACGCGCGAGTGACGCCGGAACACAAGCTGCGAATCGTTCAATGTCTCAAGGAGCAGGACGAGATCGTGGCCGTGACGGGTGACGGCGTCAACGATGCGCCCGCCCTTCGGGCCGCGCACATCGGCATCGCCATGGGGAAGGGCGGCACCGATGTCGCCCGCGAAGCATCGGACATGATCCTTGCCGACGACAACTTCGCAACGATCACGGCAGCGATCGAAGAAGGCCGCACGATCTTCAGCAACGTTCGCAAGGTCGCGTTCTTCCTGCTGTCCACGGCGGTCGGCGAGGTCATCACGATCATCGTCGCTCTGCTCGCCGGCTGGCCGCTGCCGTTCGTCGCCGTCCAGATCCTGTGGATCAACCTGGTCACAAACGGCCTCCAGGACGTGGCACTCGCGTTCGAGAAGGGCGAGCCCGGACAGCTGGATCGTCCGCCGCGACGACTGAACGAAGGTATAGTGACGCTGCGAATCCTCGAGCGCCTCGGCGCGGTCGGACTGGTGCTCGCGGCCGGTACGCTGCTGGCGTTCTGGTGGGCGCTGGATCACTCCGGCGATCTGACGTACGCGCGTTCCGTGGCCATGACGCAGATGGTGGTGTTCCAGTTCTTCCACGTCTTCAACTGCCGCTCACTCGATCGCTCGGTATTCCAGGTTCCGTTCTTCGGCAACCGCTTCCTGTTCATCAGTATCATCTCGGCTGCCGCTGCGCACGTGGCGGTCCTCCATGTCGGTGTGCTGCAGACCGTCTTCCGCACGACACCCCTCGCCGCGGAGGACTGGCTGCTGGTGTTCGCCATCGGCAGCACGGTCCTCATTGGCGGTGAGCTCGACAAGTGGCGCAACCGGCGGAAGGGCCGGCTGCTCGGGTAGCTGCGCGTCCCTGCGCCGGCCCGGCCGGCACCCTCATTGCACATGCCGGCCCTGAATCCCCTACATTGCGGGATGTCACCGGCGGTGCCGCCGCGTGACTTGCGTCGCACTACCCTTTATCCGACGAGTTCACGATCCCATCACTTCGATTTCCGGCCCGCCTGGCGAAGCGACCCAAGCCCGGCAGGGAGGACGTGCTGTCCGGTCCCCTGCGCGGGGAACTGCTCGGAACCGACCAGCTGGCCGAGAAGGCGCGCTCCGTCGCCCGCAAGCAGCGTCTTGCCGTCAAGGCGCGCGGCCGGGAAGCAGCTCCGCTGCTGGTCCGCCTCACCGAGACACGCCGCATTCTGCGTCGCACACACGCCCTTCTCGCGGGCAGTGCGGAACGCGATGTCGATGTAGGGCCGGCCGGCGAATGGCTGCTCGATAACTACTACGTGGTGCAGGAGCACATCCGCGAGGTGATCGAGACGCTGCCGCGCAGCTTCTACCGCGAGCTGCCGGAACTCGAGGCGGGGCTGCTGGCCGGCTATCCGCGCGTGTACGAGCTCGCGATCACGCTCATATCGCATTCCGAGGGCCGTGTCGACGTAGACAACCTGGAGCTTTTCGTGTCGGCGTTCCAGGACGTCTCACCGCTATCGATCGGCGAGTTGTGGGCGCTGCCGGCCATGCTGCGACTGGCGCTGATCGAGAGCGTTCGGCGCATGGCACTGCGCACGACGCAGCGGATGCAGGAAATCGAACGTGCGGAGGAGTGGGCAACCCGGTTGGAGACGGCGCTCGGCGAGGGTGCCTCCGCGCACGCTGCCGCGCTCGACGCGTTCGTGCGTTCGCATCCGCCGCTCACCCCCGTGTTCGTGTCCCGCCTGATGCAGAAGCTGCGACTCATGCAGGGGTCCTATCTGCCGCTCGCACAGATCGAACAGTGGATCAGCGATCGCGCACTGAACGCGGAAGAGGCGACGGCGCGCTCCACCCAGCATCTGGCGCTCACGCAGGTCATGATGGCGCACAGCATCACGAGCCTGCGCATCATCGCGCACCTGGACTGGCGGAGCTTCGTCGAAGGCCAGAGTGCGATGGATGCGGTGCTGCGAAGCGATCCCGCCGGGTACTACGCGCGAATGACGTTCGGCACGCGCGACCGCTATCGCCATGTGGTGGAGAGGATCGCGAGGCACACCGGTCAGACCGAGGACGCAGTTGCACACCGGGCCGTCGATCTCGCCCGGCAGGGTGACGACATCGGCGGCACGCAGCCCTGGCGCCGCCATGTCGGCTACCACCTGATCGATGACGGCCTTCCCATCCTCGAGGCGCAGTCGGGTTACCGTCCCGGGCTGGGCGAGGTCGCGCACCGCTGGGTGCTGCGACATCCCAACCTGGTATTCGTAGGCGGTGTCCTCGCCGGCACGATCGCTGCCCTCGCGGCCGTGCTCTGGCTCGGCGGCCCGCCGGCACGCACCGTGTGGCTGGCCGTGCTCGTGCTGGGCATCATCCCGGCGAGTGACATTGCCATCAGTGTGGTGAATCAGCTCGTCACGGCGTTCCTGCCGCCTCGCGTTCTGCCCAAGCTCGATCTGCATCGAAGCGGCATACCGGCCGAATACAGGACCGTCGTGGTCATTCCCACGCTGTTCGGCAGCGTTGCCGCCGTTCACGAGGCGCTCGACAACCTCGAGGTCCAGTTCCTCGCCAATCGCGAGACCAACCTGCACTTCGCCGTGCTCAGCGACTTCACGGACGCGGCACAGGAGAACATGGATGGCGACGACGCCATCGTCGCCGCGGCGGCCGAAGGCGTTCGCGCTCTCAACGAACGGTACGCCGATGATGAGCAGGATTCCTTCTACCTGTTCCACCGGCCCCGACGCTGGAATGCGCAGCAGGGTGTGTGGATGGGGTGGGAGCGGAAACGCGGGAAGCTCGCCGAGTTCAACCGCTTCCTGCGCGGCCGCGCGCAGGAGGCGTTCAACATGGTCGTCGGGGATGTCGCGCTGCTGCGCGACGTACGCTATGTCATCACGCTGGATGCCGATACCGTCCTGCCGCCGGATACGGCACCGGCCCTGGTGGGGGCGATCGCGCACCCGCTCAATCGCGCTGTGCACGATCCGGCGGCCGGCAGGGTCGTACGCGGCTATGGCATCCTCCAGCCGCGCGTCGGCGTGTCACTGCCGAGCGCGCATCGCTCGCATTTCGCGGCGATTCATTCCGGCCATCCCGGCGTCGATCCGTATACGACGGCGGTCTCCGATGTTTACCAGGATCTTTACGGCGAGGGGAGTTTCACGGGCAAGGGGATCTACGATGTGGATGCGTTTGAGCGGGCCACACGCGGACGGTTCCCCGAGAACACGCTCCTGTCGCACGATCTGATCGAGGGCAGCTATGCACGTGCCGGCCTCATCACCGAGATCACGGTCTACGACGATTACCCGGCACGATACCTGTCGTGGACGCTCCGCAAGCATCGCTGGATCCGCGGTGACTGGCAGCTGCTCGACTGGCTGACGCCCGGTGTCGTCGGACCCGATGGCCCGGAGCCGAACCGGCTGTCGCTGCTCTCGCGCTGGAAGATCCTCGACAACCTGAGACGCAGCACGGTCGAGATCGGGCTCCTGCTCTTCCTCGTTGCAGGCTGGACGGTGCTGCCCGGCTCGCCCCTGCGGTGGACGCTGCTCGCGCTCGCGGCCGCGGCCGCGCCGTGGATCGTTGCGTTCCTGCTGGCCGCCGTACGACCGCCACTCGACAAGTCGTGGCGCGCGTACTACGCAGCCGTTGGCCACGACGCCATCACGAGTGTGCAGCAGGTCGGTCTGGTCATCGCCTTCCTGCCGCACCAGGCGTGGATGTCCGCAGATGCGATAGTGCGTACGCTGTGGCGCCTCTTCGTCAGCCGGCGCTGCCTGCTGCAATGGCAGACGGCGTCCGTGACGGAGAGAACTGCCGCCGTTTCGGTCGGCGGCGTAGTGCGCGCAATGTGGCCGGCAATGGCAGTCAGTGCCGTGATCGTTCTGCTCGCCGTAATCACCCACGCCACTCAGGGTGAGGGTCCGCTGCCGTGGAAGCTCGCGTTCACGCTGGCACCGCTCGCCCTCGTCTGGTTCGCTGCGCCCCTCATTGCGCATTCGCTCGATGCGCCCGCCGTGCCCGCCAGCCGGCAGCTCGCCGACGATCAGCGCGCAGAAGCGCTGCGCCTCGCACTCCTGCACTGGCGCTACTTCGATCGCTTCGTCACCGAAGAGACGCACTGGCTCGTTCCGGACAACTTCCAGGATGACCCTGCGCCGGTCGTGGCCATGCGCACGTCTCCCACGAATATCGGCCTGCAACTGCTCGCGATCGGCAGCGCCCACGATCTCGGTTTCATCGGTACGGACGAGATGGCGCGCCGGCTCGAGCTGGTTTTCCGATCGCTCGAGCGCATGCGCAGGTTCCGAGGCCACTTCTTCAACTGGTACGATCTGCGCGATCTGCCCGTCCTCGATCCCGCGTACGTGTCCACGGTGGACAGCGGAAACCTCGCCGGTCACCTGCTCGCCGTGC
>JAGTUV010000060.1 GCA_018224305.1 Gemmatimonadota bacterium | reverse complement strand
CCTTCCTCATGGATGATCTGAAGCGCCCTGTGCGACGGCATGCCCGCGCGGTACGGCCGATCCGCCGTGAGGGCTTCGTAGATATCGACTACGGCGAGGATGCGCGCGGCGGAATCGAGGGTGTCACCGGAGCGGCGCCACGGGTAACCGCTGCCGTCCAGTTTCTCATGATGCAGAACGGCCGGCGTGGCAAAGTCGTTGAACGCCTCGACACGCTGCAGGATCTCCTGCGAGTAGACCGGGTGTCGCTCGATCTCGAGCCGCTCATCCGGCGTGAGCGGACCATTCTTGTCGAGGATGCGATTGGAGATCCCGAGCTTGCCGATGTCATGCAGCAGACCCGCGCGATAGATGCGCCGTGCCTCCACTACATCGCAGCCTGTGACCTCCGCGACTGCGCGCGCGTAGCGGGCCACGTTCGTGGAGTGGCGGAACGTGAATGGCGACTTGGCATCAATGATCTCGGCAAACGCCTCTGCTATACGGTCGAGCCCGGCGTCGTCGACGCTGAGAGGCGTGTTCGTCGGCTCACTGGCCACTACGCGGTCGGCGATGTCGGGCACCTGCAGCGAGTGCCACCATGCAAGGTCTCGCCGCCATGCGGTTACCCGATCAACCAGTTGCGGATCGAACCATGTCCCGCGTCGCGCCGCAGCCATGTCGAGCGCCGCAGGCATGCCCTGCGCATGGCTGTATATTTCCAGGGTCTGAGCGAGCAAAGCAATACGCGACAGCAGCGGTATCGCATCGCCCATCAGTCCATCAGGATAGCCCTGTCCGTTCCAGTGCTCGTCAAGTGAACGGACGGCGGCCGCCGTGTATTCAGGAAAGCCGATCTGCCGCACGATCTCGGCGCCGCGGTCGCAGCGGATCGCGATCAGTTCGCGCGTCATGTCGGGCGTGCGGGCTATGCGGAGGAAGTGGGCCGCACGCGTCCATATCGGCTCGCCGCGTCCTACCGTGCGCATCGTGTGCACGGCCAGCCGCACCGACTTGTGCCAGTCCACCAGCTTCATGCGGTACTTCACGTCCTGGTCCGGCGACCCGAACAGCATCGCCATGCGCGCCGCATTGCTCGAGCAGCCGGCGTCCTTCAGCAGGAGCGCGTAGTACAGGGCCTCCCGCTCGGCCGCAGTGATGTGCAGCTCATCAGCCAGGCGCATTCCGATCATGCACGTGCGGAGCGTGTGGCCGACCGGCTGACCTTCCGTCATGTCGAGCGCATGCGAGAGCGCAGACAGCATCTCCGACAGACCTACCTGCAGTCCCGCGGTCCCCGACCCGTCTGCCGGACCCCTCCCGAAGGCTGGCCGATCCGCGGGCAGCGCGCTGACCGGTGTCTCCTTGTCCGTCATCGACCTGCCTTCGCGTCAGCCATTACATCGCTTCGCTTCGCCCAAATTCTTCTGCACGCCGTGCGATCGCGTCGATGAAGCCGCTGAAGATCACGCGATGCACAGGATAGAGCCCGTACCAGTACAGCCAGCCGGACAGACCCTTCGGCGCAAAGAACGCGGTCTGGGAGAGCAGCGTGCGACCGTCATCGCGCGGCGCGGCGTGAAACTCCAGCCACGCGCGGCCCGGCACCTTCATCTCGGCGCGCAGACGCAGCGTGCGATCTGGATCTATGGCTTCCACGCGCCAGAAGTCGAGCGCATCGCCGACGCGCAGACGGTCCGGATCGCGACGGCCGCGGCGAAGCCCGACCCCGCCTATCAGGCGATCGGCCAGACCGCGGAGACGCCACGCACGATCCATGTACAGCCAGCCGTGCTCACCGCCGAGGCCCGTGAAGGTGCGGAACACGGCTGCCGGTGATGCAGTCACGATGCGCTGTCTGTGCTCGCGCACAATGCCCTCGCTGTTCGTGAGCACGACCGGCTTCACGTCCTTCTGACTGCTGCTCAGTGCATCACTCCACGCCGACTCCACGCCGCTCGCCCCCAGCTGCTCGAGTGCGCGCGCGACCGACGTGCGGTAGGTCACGGGACTGATGGCCGGGAACAGTTCAGCCGCCGAAGGGTCGTGCACGACATTCTCGTTGCGCAGTCCTTCCACCAGCGGGCGGGCGATTGCCCCGGGGATCGGCGTCACCAGGTTCACCCACAGCGATGAGAGCCGCGGCGTCAGCACCGGCACCGGCACCATCCAGCGCTTCAGACCCCGCGCTTCCGCGTAGATCATCATCATGTCGCCATACGTGACGACGTCGGCTCCGCCGATCTCGACGATGCGGCCACGGCTCTCCGGCACGTCGAGTGCCGTCGTCAGATAGTCCAGCACTTCGCGTATGCCAATCGGCTGCGTGCGCGTGTACACCCAGCGCGGACAGACCATGACCGGCACGCGCTCGGTCAGGTAGCGGATCATCTCGAACGACAGGCTGCCGGAGCCTACGATCACGCCGGCACGGAACTCGGTGACCGGCACGCCCGCCTCGCGTAACGCGTCGCCTGTCTGCTGCCTCGAGCGCAGATGCTCCGACAGGCCGGGCGCTGACTCCGCAAGACCGCCGAGATAAATGATGCGATCCACACCGGCAGCAGCAGCAGCAGCGCCGAAGTTGCGCGCTGCTGCCACATCGCGCGCGTGAAAGTCGGACGAGCCGAGACTGTGAACGAGATAGTACGCCACCGACACGCCGTCCATGGCGCTGTCGAGTGTTTTCGCGTCCAGCACGTCGCCGACCACCACGTCGACGTCGCCCTGCCACGCGCGACCCTGCAGGCGATCCGGATCGCGCACCAGACAGCGCACTGCACGGCCCGCCGCAACCAGCCGGCTCACCAGCCGACCACCGATGTAACCCGTGGCACCCGTGACCAGAATGAGACCACGATCCGTCCCGCGTTCAGCCATCGTCCCTTTCGTCAGTACTACCCTTTCCGGGCGTGCCCCTCGATCAGCGTTTCGGCGTCTCCGCCGTCGTGCCCAGTAACTCCTCCAGGCATCGCCGCCGATACCTGAAGATGCGCTCTATCTGCAGTCGAACCACGGGCCACGCTACCTCGCCTGCCGGAAACAGCGGAAGGCGATAGCGCACTTCGTCCCGCACGATCGTCCCGCCCGGAACGGCCGTGAACGTGTGCGTGTGCACCCACTCACGGTACGGCCCGTTCAACTGCTCGTCCACGAACATGTGCGGCGGCTGCCACTCGTTGATCCGCGTCCGCCAGGTGAACGGCACGCCGAACAGACCAAGCCGGTACTCGATCAGCTTGCCCGCACTCATCCCGACCGGCAACCGCGTCAGTATACGGAACTGAAGCTCCGGCGGCGTGATCCGCTCCAGGTTCTCCGCAGCCGCAAAGAACGCGAATACCTCTGCACGCGGCCGTGGCAGAAACTGCTCGTAGCGCACGATGTGCGCGCCCCGCGAAGCCACCGCAGGTGCAGACAATGCCGCCCTCACCGCATCGCTCCGACGCCCATCAGGGATAGCACCTCGGCGCGCAGGCCGCGGTCGCCCTCCAGCGCACCGCGGAACGCGGTCGTCACCATGTGCGCATCTTCCTTCCGCGCTCCGCGCAGCCGCAGACACGAATGCTCCGCCTCCACGACCACCGCCACGCCGCGCGGGTCCAGATGCTCCTGCATCGCATTCGCAATCTCCGCCGTGAGCCGCTCCTGCATCTGCAGCCTGCGCGCAAACACATCCACTGTCCGCGCCAGCTTGCTCAGACCCGCGACCCGCCCGTGCGACGGCAGATACGCCACGTGCGCCACACCCGTGAACGGCAGCAGGTGATGTTCGCACAGACTGACGAACCGGATCCCCTTCAGCATCACCACGTCATCACCTGCGTGGTCCTGGGCGAACACACGCGATAAATGATCCTCCGCCAATTCCGACGCCCCGAATGTCAGCTCCGCGAACGCTCGCGCCACCCGTGCCGGCGTCTCCAGCAGGCCTTCGCGATCCGGATCCTCGCCCAGGCCCAGCAGCATCTCGCGCACACCCGCCTCGACCCGAGCCGGATCCACCTCCCGTCTGCCAACGGCCGGCCTGCCGTTGGGCACGGCCCGCAACAACCCATTCGCGATCATGACACCCTCGTCGCTGAGATTCGTTCAAAACGTTCACGAACGATAGCCTGCCATGGCATCTGCTGTCAATCCCCCTCCGCCCGGCACCCAGCCAATGAATCAAGCACTTGTCGCCGGCCTCGCAACGCGCGATATTGGATTCATGAACGTTCAAAACGATCACTCAGTATCAAAGCACTCCGGTGGACCCGTCCGCTATTTGTCACCGCGCGCGCTCGCGGCAGCACTCGGTGTGAGCGAGTCGTCACTCAAGCGGTGGGCGGACGAAGGTCGGCTTTCGGT
>JAGTUV010000059.1 GCA_018224305.1 Gemmatimonadota bacterium | reverse complement strand
TACGAGGTCACGCAGGGTGAGCTGCAGCGTGTCTACTACCGCACGGGTCGCAGTATGTCGCTGGGATTGTCATGGCGGCAGTGATGTCGTGAATGACGCGCCGGACGCGGTGCGCAAACAACCAGGTTGATGCGCGCCGCCGGCACGCCGGCACCCGCAGCAGCATACAATCGTTACGAGCCTGTGATAACCACAGGCTCGTTTCGTTATCCGGCCGCGTTTAATTGAATGCATCGTGCGGAGTGCACGAGATTTTTCATTCCACAGAGGTGCAGAAACGTGATGAACTATTTCCATGCGAAGAGGCTGGCCATGGGTCTGGCCGGCGTGCTGCTGGTCGCGGCATGTGGTGACGATACGACGGCGCCGCCGGCGGCTCTTGGGGTGCCGGTGAACGTCGAGGCGCGTGCTCTCTCCCGCACTGCACTTCAGGTCACCTGGGCGTCCGTCGCGGGGGCGCAGTCGTACGAGGTGGAGATTGCGGAAGGCACTTCAGGCGGCACGTTCGCGAACATTGGTACGTCAACGACCACGAGCTTCGACGCGCAGGGACTGACGACGGGTTCGCAGTACAGGTTCCGGGTGGTGGCGGTCGATGGCACACGGCGCAGCTCGCCGAGCAACCCGTCGGCGGCCGTGGTGGTACCCGACGAGATCTTCAGCGTAGTGACCGCTGACATCACGAGCAACCGGCGCTTCCATGCGGACACGACATACGTTCTGTCCGGCTTCATCAAGGTTGCGAACGGCGCCACGCTGACGATCGATCCGGGCACCAGGATCGTCGGCGATTTCCAGGTTCCGGGTTCATCGCTGTTCATTCTGCGCGGCGGGCGCATCATGGCGGAGGGCACGGCGGCTCAGCCGATCGTGTTCACGTCCGAGCGGGAGCCAGGTCAGCGCCAGCCCGGTGACTGGGGCGGGCTGATCATCATCGGCAACGGCGTCATCAGCCGCACGGGACCCACACAGATCGAGGGCACGGGCACGCCGGCCGGCGCCAATCCGGCGCAATTCTATAACGGCGGCACGGACAACAACGACAACAGCGGTGTTCTTCGCTACGTCCGTATCGAGTTCGCCGGTTATCCGACGGCGCCGAACGAGGAGTTGAACAGCCTGACGATGGCCGCTGTCGGCGCAGCGACCAGGATCGAGTACGTGCAGGTGCTGCAGGGTCTGGACGACTCGTTCGAGTGGTTCGGCGGTGCGGTGAACAGCAAGTACCTGGTCTCCTACGAGGCGAGCGACGACCACTTCGACATGTCCGAGGGCTACATCGGGCGTAACCAGTTCGTGATTGCGTTCCAGTCGATTCGGCCGGAGCCGCGCCCCGGTCTGGCTGGCGGCGTCGCATCGGATCCGCAGATGGTGGAGAACGACGGCTGCTGGGCGGAGAACTGCTCGGCGGGCGACGCGAACCGCAGCGCATCGCAGCCCTACACGGTGCCGGTGCTGGCGAACTTCACGCTGGTCGGTGCACCGGCGGGTGCGTGGGAGACCACGGGTGGCAACTACGGCATGATGCTGCGCCGCGGAGTGGGCGGTCTGTATGTGAACGGCGTGGTGACGCGTACATCGCGTGACGCGATCAGCCTGCGCGGCGCGCAGACCTTCTCGCGTCACGACGAGGGCAACATGCGGATTCGCAACCTGTACGTATCGCAGACCGCGGGCGTGTTCCAGACGCCGACGACTGCGTCCTCGAATCCGGAAAGCCACCAGTTCGCGCTGGACCTGGCAGCGAACCAGATCGAGGCGGGATCGGTGAACGCCGTGGACCTGTTCACGGGCGTACCGGCGAGCACGCTGTCCGCTACCGCGGCCAGCTTCAACTGGCAGCCGGCGTCCGGTTCGCCGATCGCAACGGGCGGCCTCACCGACTTCAGCGTCCTGCCGCAGCAGCTGCAGAACGCGACGACGGCGAACACACACCCGAACAGCGAGATCGTACCGACAGCGTATCGCGGTGCGGCAGCGCCGGGCGGCCCGCAGTGGTGGGCCGGCTGGACCAACTACGCGCGCAACTAGGACGAGTCGCAGTGGGCCGGTGCGCCATTCGGGCGCACCGGCTCCGCTCGTTCAACAGGACAGTGTTCAACTGTAGTGTGGCTGCCACTGCGAGCGGCGGGACACAATTCGCGCCGGGAGAGGACAGGTGGCAATCCATGATCGAGGTGGCGTTCTTTCGCGGGGAGAATTGATGGCGAGGCAGGCAGGACGGTGGGTGGATGGAGGGGGTGCTCGTGGGGCGGCAGGCGGGGTGGCGAACGGCGGGGCACGTTGGGCTGGACCGGGGGCGGCAGGCGGCGTTGCGCGAGCGGGCGTCCTCGCGGTGCTGGCGCTCGGAGTGATCGGGTGCAGTGACGGGGCGCCGCGCGATGCATCGGCCGCGGCACCAGGGCCATCGCCCGTTTACGTGGACAGCATCTTCCCGATCGAGGAAGGGATCCGCAGGTTCAAGGCGGAACTGCCCGATTCCGCTGGCGCGCTGAGTGGCGGTGCCGCGTCGGCCGAGGCGCTGGTGGGGCAGTTCATGGCGGCGCTGGAGGGCCGGGATGTCGAAGCCCTGGCGCAACTCGCGATCTCGCCGGCGGAGTTCATCCACTTGTACTACCCGCACACGCGATTCACCGCGAAGCCGTACGAGATGGGTCCGGACCTGCTCTGGTTCCAGCTCGGGAATTATGGCAGCAAGGGCATGAATCGCGCGCTCGACCGTTTCGGCGGGCGGTCGCTCGGGTATGTCGACCATGCATGTGACGAGGACACGATCGAGGGGCCGAACCGGCTCCGGTCAGGGTGTGTCGTACGAGTGCGTGATGAGGATGGAGCCACGCAGACGCTTTCGCTGTTCGGTCAGATGATCGAGCGGGATGGGATGTGGAAGTTCATCAACTACGCCAACTCGCTGTAATCTCCGGACCTGGTTTCCACGTTGCATCCGAGTGCATCGTACTATCGGATTTCCACAATTTCTGAGGCTTTTTGCGGGTCTGTCGTGAATCCCCGTCGCGGGGGGAGGCCGAGTGACAATCAATCTCGCGCAGCCTGGCGGGCGGTTACATGGCTGGTTGGGAATGCCTGAAAGGTGAAACCCGGGTCCGGTTTGTAAACATCGCGTAACGGGTAGTCGCGTGGGAGTTTTCCCTATTGCCGGAGGTCCGGGCCCGGGCGACAGTTACTCCAACTGGCGATGTTCCGATGCAGGACCGGAGGCGGGAAACGACGATGTGGGTATCGCTTCGGAAGAGAAAAGTCTGGCTAGATCCAGGCACCGAACAGGAAGGCCGCACCGGCCAGGGCCCAGCCGACGGCGACATCGCCGGGGTAATGGACACCGAGGTACGAGCGGGATATGCCGACGAGCGCGGCTACCACGAGCAACCATGGCGCCGCGGCCGGCAGGGCCAGAGAGACGCCCAGCGCGACTGAGAGCGCGGCGGCCGAGTGGCCGCTGGGGAAGCTGAAACGGTCCGGCGCCTTGACGAGTGACAGGATGCCGACGGGCAGATTCGGACGGGCCCGCGCGATCGACCGTTTCAGCAGCTGCACGCACAGATGGGAAGCGGCGAGGGCGATCGCCGCGCGACGCCCGGCGGCGCTCCACGTGGGCGAGGGCGCAGCGAGCATTGCAGCCGTGGCGGCGATCGTGAACGTCGCGCCGCCCAGGTGCGTGACGACGCCCATGGCACGATCGAGTCTGCCATGCCGGCGATTCACCAGGTAGAGTAGGGCTTGCTCATCGCCCCGGCGCATCATGCCGATCAGTTCACGCATCGTCTCCGATCCTCTTTAATCCGCCTGCCCCAACGATAGTGTCTGTGTGCGACACCTCTCCGACGTGCATGTAACGAGCCGGTAACATACCGCATCGCGCGGCACGTCGCGGCTTTGTTACATTAATCTCACAAGACGGTGACGGGAGCCCGGTATATCCACTGCGGGAGGCGCATTCGTGCGGTGTCGTTACGTTCCGTCCGGCTCCCCCGGGTGGAGTCACAGGCAGGTAAAAGCATGAGCGAAGCTTCGGCAAGGAAGGCGCCCGCCCGTATCCTCGTGGTCGAAGATGAGCGGGATATCGCGGCGCTGGTGGCATATCACCTGACGAAGGAGGGTTATCGTGTCCGCACGACGGAGAGCGGGCAGGAGGCTCTCGAGGCGATCGGCGCGGAAAAGCCGGACCTTCTGGTGCTGGACCTGATGCTGCCCGGCTTCTCCGGCTACGATGTGCTCCAGGAACTGCGCCGGCGTCCCGATCTGGCGGATGTGCCCGTGGTGGTGCTGACGGCACGCCGCGATGAGGCGGACCGGGTGAAGGGCCTGGAGCTCGGTGCGGACGATTATGTGACGAAGCCGTTCAGTCCGCGGGAGCTGGTGCTGCGCGTGGGTGCGGTGCTGCGACGGGCGCAGTCGCCGGCCGTGGCGGGTGGCGGACGCACGCTGCGCGCGGGCGCGATCGTGGTGGATCTGAATGCGCTGCGGGTCGAGGTGGCGCACGAGGAACTGGATCTCACACCGACCGAGTACAGGCTGCTGGTGACGCTGCTGGAGCGGCGCGGCAGGGTGCAGAGCCGTCAGCAGCTGTTGGAGAATGCGTGGGACATCCACGCGCGCATCGAAACGCGCACGGTGGACATGCACGTGCAGCGGCTGCGCTCCAAGCTGGGGAATCACGGGGACCTGATCGAGACGGTCCGCGGCTTCGGCTACAGGTTCCGTGCGCGCGAGGACGAGTGAGTACGCGTCCGCTCCGGACTGCGCGGCTGTTCGCTGGCGTGAGTCTGGCGGCGCTCGTGCTGAGCGGCGTCGTCATCATGCAGGTGGTGAACGGTGCGCTGCGCGACATCGGCATCACGGCCGGCGCGGCGGACGTCGTGCAGCGGTCCGTCCTCATCGCCATCCTGTCGCTCGGTGTCATCCTGCTGAGCCTGGCGATCGTGGCCGGGCGTGCCTATGCGCGGTCGCTGAACACGCTTCGCGAGGCCGTGCTGGCCCGTGCCCGTGGTGACAGCGCGCCGGCACCGCAGTTCGCGGTCGGGGAACTGAGCGATCTCGTGAGCGCGATGGAACGGCTGTCCGCGCACGTGTCATCGCGGGAGGCGCGCATCGCCCGCGAGGGCGCAGAGGTCGGCGTCGTGCTCGACGCGATCTCGGAGGGCATCCTCCAGATCGACAGCGGCGGCCGCGTGGTGCGCGCCAATCCGGCGGCACGCGCACTCCTCGGCCTGTCGCAGCGCGCGATCGGGCAGCCGATCGCCACGCACATCCGTCAGGCGGGACTCCGCCGCATCCTCGAGCGCGCCGTCGCCGGTGCGGCGATCCCGGCAGTGGAGATCAGTCTGGAGGACCGCCGCATCATCGTGTCCTCGCACCCGTTGTCCGCCACGG
>JAGTUV010000058.1 GCA_018224305.1 Gemmatimonadota bacterium | reverse complement strand
TGCGTGAGTACGCCGGTGATGCCGGTCACGTGATCGCCACCACGCAGAGTGTTGTCGGCACCGAGCGGCGCGCGGCCGCGCGCGAAGACGATCGTGGCCGGATTCTGCTCGTACGATCCATCATCAATGATGATGCGGTTGAGGTCGTTGGCCGCCTGGATGGCGCGCGCAGCGGAGCCGGGGTCGGCAACGGACGTCGGCTGCGGCAGTCGGCCGCCCGATGACAGGACGACCTCAACGAAGCGGCCGAGCTGGTAATGCTCCGTGACATACAGCGTTTGTGGCAGTCGCACCAGCATCCCTTCGTATCGCTCCAGCGAGGCTGCGGATGTAAACGGCAGTGTCACATCAACCGGCTGAACGCTGCCGGTGCCGCATGCGACCACGGACGCTGCCGCGACCTGCGTCTGCTGCTGTACTTCGGCGGCGACACCCGTCACACGCACCACCTCGCCCGGGGCGACATCGTCGCGGTCGCCGTTGAACACGAAGATGCCGTCCGAGGTCGACGGATCGCCATCGCCGCGGATGTCCTGGATGTAGAAGCCGCGCAGCGCGGGTGCGGGTCCCTCGAAGTCACCGACTACCACGCCCTGCGTCGTGACCTCCTGCCCCGCCATTGGCGATGCGTTGCCGCGGCCCTGTATCAGGCCGACCGATGTGTACGGCAGGGCGCACGCGGCGCTGCGTTCAGGCGCGCTTGCGCATGCGACGGGCAGCAGCGTGGCCAGGCACGCGAACAGTGGCGCAGGACGCCCGCTCGTCCCGCGGACGCGAGCCGGGGCGGCCAGTCGCCCGGCGCGCCGGGTCAGGTGCATGATGTCACGATTCGCTTCGACTCGGTAGTCAGGGTGTCAACAGTCCGGACAGAAGTGTGGCGATGCCGAGGAAGGACATGAAGCCGGCGACATCGGTGACCGTGGTCAGCAGAATCGACGAGGATTGTGCGGGATCCTGTCCGAGCCGCGTCAGCACGATAGGCACGAGCGCGCCGGCCATGCACGCAATGGTCATCGACAGCACCATAGCCAGCGAGATGACGAGGGCCAGACCCTGGCTGCCGCTCCACATGTACACGCCGGCGGCGGTGGTGATGGAGATGGCAATGCCATTGAGAATGCCGACGCCGAACTCTTTCATCAGCACCCGCGGCCACTGGCGCACGCCGATCTCGTGGAGCGACAGTCCGCGCATGGTCACGGCGAGCGCCTGTGCGCCCGCGTTGCCGGACTGTCCTGCGACGACGGGTAGCAGCACGGCCAGCGCGGTAAACTGTGCGATGGTGCTCTCGAAGATTCCCACGACGGACGCGGCGAGGAATGCGGTTCCGAGGTTGATGGTCATCCAGAGCAGCCGCTTGCGGACGGCGAAATTGACGGGCGACAGCGCCTTCTCCTCCTTGCCGACACCGACCATCATCTGCAGGTCCACACTGGACGCCTCGCGCGCGGCACGTATCACGTCGCGCGCGCGGACGACGCCGATGAGACGGCCGTGCACGTCGAGCACGGGCAGCTCGTCGAGGTGCCGGTCCTGGAGCAGTTCGACGATCGAGTCCCGCGGGTCGATCGCGGATACCGCGGCATTGATCGGCCGGCCCATCTCACCGAGCCGGCGTTCGGGATCGGCGAGCGCGAGTTCCTGGATTTCGACGGACGCGAACGGGTGCTGATCGTCGTCCACGAGGAAGACGGAGCGGAACCCGCGCGTGTGCGCGGCGCGCAACTGCTCGAGTGCGACGCCGGCCGTCGTGTCGGCGCGGAGTGCGGCGACGTGAGCGTCCATGAGGCTGCCGGCGCTGTCGGCGGGATAGGTCATGAGACGACGGAAGTCGTCCGCGGCTTCGTGACCGACACCTTCGAGGTGGCGCTCGCGCGTCGTCGCGTCCATGCGCAGCAGTGCGCCCGCGGCGCGGCTGGGCTCGAGCTCACGGAGCAGAGCCGCAGCGGCGGTATCGGGCAGTGCGTGCAGCAATGCATCGCCGGCAACGGGCGTGATGTAGCCCCAGATCGGACGCAGCGCTTCGGGCGGCACGCGTGTGAGCACCGGCGCCGTGGTGGACGGAGCGAGTCGCTCCAGCTCGTGAGCCGCGTCGAACGGATGATCCTTCACGAAGCGCAGATTGAGCGCGTCGATCGCTTCCTGGCGAAGCCTCTGCCGGTCGGCTGTCCCTGAGCGCATCATGATTGAGTCTCCGTGGCCTGCACGGGCTCGCCCACGGCGGGCGAGCCGGCGGGCAGGATGCCGATGAGGCCTTCCACGAGGCTTGCGAGGCCGATCCAGTAGCCATCGGCCAGGTTCAAGGCGGGATCGCCCAGCACGCCCTCGCCGGCGGGCCGCGCGGCTGCGAGCCCGCGCACGAGGTTCGAATGGCTGAGTACTCCGATCACGCGGCCGTCGCGCGCGATGACCGGCAGCGGATCGCCCGGCGTCCAGCCGGGATCATCGCGGTATCCGAGCAGGTCGCCGCGGGCCTGGAGCGTGACGGCGGCAGTCTCGACGAGCGAGTGCAAAGGTGCAGCGGGATCGGCGCGCAGCAACCCGACAGTGCGCACGCGACCGCGCAACTGCTGCTCCCGATCCACGACGAACACGACGCGGTCGAGATCGCGTGCCTCGGCGCGGAGCCGGTTGAGCGCGGCACCGGCGTTGGCGTCGTCAGGGAGCAGCAGCGGCTCGGGATCCATCCAGGCACCCACGCTCGTAACGGGGAACCCGAGCAGCAGGCGGATTACGATGCTCGTTCGGTTCGGCAGCGCGGTGAGCATCGTGTCGCGACGCTGGGCCGGCCACGCCCGGAGCAGCTGCGCGGCGCCGGCAGGTGGCATGGCGTGCAGGATGGCGGCGGCCGGCTCGGGGTTCATGCGCAGCAGACAGCGGGATGCGGGCGAGGGCAGCATGCGCGCGATGACGGGCGCCGCGATCCGCGGCTCGACCTCCTCGAGCAGTGCGGCCGCGGACCCGGCCGGCAGTGACTCGAGCACAGCGGCTGCCGTCTCGGGGTGCGTGCGGAGCAGGCCGAGCGCCAGTTCGATGCCGGTCTCAGCCATCCAACTCCTCCCGGATCAGGAGTGTACACGGATGCTCGCTGAACCATGTGCCCGGCACCGCGACCTGGCCGTCTTCCGTCTCGAGGATGACGACGCGGCCGCCCAGCGAAATGATACGGCCTTCGATCGCGCCGACGCGTATTTCATCCCCCTGACGGTAGCGGTCGCGCATGTCACGCACGCCCAGCAGGTCGTTCACGTGATTGCGCGCGCCCAGTCCGAACGCCAGCGCCGCACCGCCGGCGATGGCGCCGATGATGATGCCCGCAACCACCACGAGGAACGTGATGTCGAGACCGAGCAGGTCGAGCGTGATGACGGTGGTGACCGCCCACACGCCGACCTGTGCAGCCGTGGCGAGCGGCCCGCGATAGTCGAGGCCCGCCGCCGCGCTGCGGACCACATCCCGCACGAACTGACCGAGCAGAAATCCGCCGAATAGGACCAGCACGGCGAATGCGACAACCGGCAGGTGCGCAAGCACACGATCCATCCAGTCCGCAAACAGCGTCAGGCCCCAGACCTGGCTCGCGGCGGCAAGAAACGCGAGCAGCACGACCCAGAACGTGAGCGTGCCGAGCAGCGCGGGCAGGCGGCCGGACGGGCTGAAACGGCGCGCGCTGCCCGGCAGCATGCGCGGCAACCACTGGCCCATGCGTGAAGCGAGCCGCACGACCACCGAGCGCAGCAGCCACGCCAGCAGCCAGCCGATGAGAACGAGCAGGACACCGCCGAAGAAATGCGGCAGGTATACGTTCACCGCCTCACCCAGACGCTCGGGCAGTCCTGCGATACCGTCTACACTGCGTTCTACACTGCGTTGCACCTGCATGGCCGCACTCCCCTTCGGCGTCTGACCACGCCGAGCTCCACATCATGGTGGTGGCGCTGCTGTTCGGAACAATCGCCCGCCTGCGAAGACAACATAAGGAGCCGCCGTCGGACGCGCTGCGACACCCCTTTCGCGAGGCCGGGCCTCTGCCAGCAGACTGACTGCCTTCGACTGTGCGCGCAAGCGGCAGTCGCATTCGTGTGCCCACGACGCCCTTCTTCGGCCGCCAATGTTCGACCCTGTCGCGGATGACGTTGAAGGATATGACGCAGTGCGGTGCGGCCCTGCGCCGGCTGGACCGGGGCGCCGGATCCATGGAGAGGTCGCCGGGGCCCTGATTCGTGAACGGGCCATTTTGCAAAGTGGGTTCCAGGTCCGCTACCTGAGTAACAGATACGGATTCACGGGCACGCCCTCCCACCACGAGATGTTCGGATCGCCGCGCAGGATGCCGAAGTGGAGATGGGGCGTGTCGGGTGATGCATTGCCCGTCGTGCCGACGTAGCCGATCACCTGGCCGCGCGAGAGCGGCATGCCGTCCGTGAGGCCGTCGGCGTAGGCGTCCAGGTGGCCGTACAGCAGGATGAAACGCGCGGACGCATCGGTCGCATAGACCATCAGGCCGCCCGGCCTGCTGTTGAACATGCGGAGCAATCTGCCGTCGGTTGCGGAAAGCACCGGTGTGCCGCGCGGGGCGAGAATGTCGATGGCTTCGTGCACGCGTCCACCGCGAGCCTCGGTATACGTATCCCGGAGTTCCGATCGCGCGATGCCCGCTACCGGTACCGTGAGAGCACGGGCCAGCTCCGCGAGTTCGACGGATGTTGCCAGCTGCCGGGGGGCCGTCGGTTGCTGGCCGGAGGATGCGGAGTTCGGCGCGGAGGGTGGCGCGGCCGTTGGCGAGATGTCGGTCGGCACCGGTAGAGGCCTCGTGGACCCCGGTGCGTCGGGAGCGGCCGGGCCCATCTCGACATCTCCGGGCTCGCCGCCGAACTGCGCGTCATCGGGGAACGTGATGGTCGGCGTGTCGAGCGCGGAAGTGAAGTCCACGCCGGCATCCGGGTCGTCACGTGTCGTCACCCGGTCGCAGCCGGCGGTTGCCACGACTACAGCGGCCACCACCATGGTACCGGTCCATCGCTGCCTCCACAGGGCCATCCGCCGTACGTGCGTGTCGAGCGCACTGGAATCTCCTGCCGCACTGCATCCGCCGCCTTGAACCCTCATATCGTCTCCTCGTGCGCGCCGCGATCGCGAGGCGTGGCAGAAGCTGTATCATTCCTCTACGACTGACACCGCCCGCGCAGCGTCACCGTTTCCGGCCGAAGGCCACAGCGCCGATCCAGCCGCCGAGGCCGGCGCCGATCACCGCGCCAATGGCCACCGTCGTATCGCTCTGACCGGCGCAGTATACGCCGTAGTCGTCGCGGTTGGCGAAGCAGGCGAGCGCACCGCCCACTGCGGCGCCGAGCACGGCGCCGACGATTCCGCCGGTGATGCTGAGCTTGCGACCTTCACTCAGCGCGGCCAACTCGGCCGATTGCAGGAAGGGCGGCGCTGCAGACGCGCCGGCATGGAGGATGGCGCCGCCCGGCAGGATGGCGCTGCCCGGCAGGATGGCGCTGTCCGGCAGGATGGCGCTGCCCGGCAGGATGGCGCTGCCCGGTAGAATGGCGCTGCCCGGTAGAATGGCGCTGCCCGGTAGAATGGCGCTGCCCGGTAGAATGCTCGCATGAATGGCGTTGGCCACATGAATGGTGCTGGCCGATGCGAGTTCACTGCTGACGACTGGCGGAGGCCCGGCCTCCTGCTGCGCGGCCGCGGACGAGAACGTCAGGAGCAGACCGGCGAGAAGAACTGGGATGAAACGCATGCAGGATCTCCATCGAAATTGACGTAAGAGAGCGACGCTCCAACGTCACAGGCTGCTATTAGAAGACTCATAAACGCCAGTGCGGCCATCCGGTCACGGAGACCTGTCAGACGCCGGTGCCGGGCCATCAACTCATGGCGGCGCGCACCGCATGCGTGAGTTCTGCGATGGTGAACGGCTTCTCGAGCAAATCCGTGTGACCGGGTCTCGCGACGTGATGCGCCAGGGCGTCATTGGTGTAGCCCGACATGAAAAGTACGCGGGTCTCAGGTGAAAGTTCGAGGATGCGGTTGGCGAGGTCCGGCCCGTTCATCAGCGGCATGACCACATCGGTCAGCAGCAGGTGGACCGATTCACTGAGCTCATTCACCAGCGTCATCGCTTCCTCCGCGCTGCCGACGGCGAGCACGGTGTAGCCGGCGTCGGTCAGGATCCGCTGCACGAGCCGGCGGACCGGCGCTTCGTCTTCCACGAGCAGGATCGTTTCGCTGCCGCCTTCCGTCCTCACCGGCACCTTGGCATGCGTGGCTGCCACGGCACCCTCGGCCCGTGGCAGCAGGATCCGGAACGTGGTACCGCGCCCGGGCTCGCTGTAGAGGTGGATGGCGCCACCACTCTGCTGCACGATGCCGTAGACAGTAGCCAGGCCGAGACCCGTCCCCTTGCCGACGGGCTTCGTGGTGAAGAACGGATCGAAGGCGTGCGCGCGGGTGTCAGCATCCATGCCGACTCCCGAGTCGCTCACGGTGATCACGACGTGGGGTCCGGGCCGCGCGTCCGCGTGTTCCGTCAGATACGCCTCATCGATCATGCGGTTGCGAGTTGAGATGGTCAGCTGGCCGCCGGTGGGCATCGCGTCGCGTGCATTGATGGCGAGGTTGAGGAGCACCTGCTCGAGTTGACCGGGATCCGCGCGCACGTTCCACAGGTCGGGCTCCGGCGTGAACCGTATACTGACATCCTCGCCGATCAGCCGGCGGAGCAGTGCGAATGTGCCATCGATCGTGGCGTTGATGTCGAGAACGCGCGGCTGAAGGACCTGTCGCCGGCTGAATGCGAGCAGCTGCTGCGTGAGGCCTGCCGCGCGCTCGGCCGCGCCGCGGATCTCGCCGAGGTCCGCGGCCAGCCGAGCGTCCGTATTGCGCCCTGTCAGTGCGAGATCGACCGTGCCGAGGATCACGGTGAGCAGGTTGTTGAAATCGTGCGCGACGCCGCCGGCAAGGCGGCCGACACTCTCCATCTTCTGACTGTGGAGCAACTGCGTTTCGAGACGCCTGCGCTCCGTCAGGTCCGAGATGCCGCCGATCATGCGGATCGCGCGGCCTGTTTCGTCACGGATGACGTGACCGCGATCGAGCACTGTGGCGTACGTGTCGTCGCCGCGCCGGAACCGGTACTCGCTGGTCCACGTTTCGACATCCGACTCGATGGCAGCCTCCAGGCTGTCCATCACGCGGTCGCGGTCTTCAGGATGCAAGCGGGAAGTCCAGTCGGCGAGATCGTCGCCGAGCTGATCATGCGATGTGCCGAGCAGTTGTTGCGCGCCCTCTCCCCACCAGAGTGTCCCGCGCGTGATGTCCCAGTCCCAGATCACGTCGCTCGTGGCCTGCGCCAGCAGGCGGAAGCGCTCCTCGCTCGTGCGCAGCGCGTCCGCGCTGTGCCGCCGCTGCGTCGTATCGGCGATGAACCCTTCCACAGCGATCACGGTGCCATCGGCCCGATACACGGCGTGGCCGCGTTCCCACACCCACTTCGTTGTGCCGTCGGCCGCCGCGATGCGGTATTCGAACTCGAACGGCTGATGCGAGTGGATCGCGGCCTGTGTCTGCTCCCACACGCGCTCGCGATCCGCGGCGTGGACGAGGCCGCCGTACGGCCGGCCGCCGCTGGTATACATCGCCTCCGGCTCGAGGCCTGTGAGCTCCACGGCTCCATTGCTGACGAACTCCATGATCCGGTCGGGATCCGGGTGGCCCCGGTACGCCATGCCGGGCAGGTGATCCATCAGCGTGGTGAGACGGCGGCGGCTCTCGTGGAGATCGGTCTCCGTGCGGATGCGGTCACTGATGTCCTGTGTCACGCTGAGCATGGCCACGACATTGCCGTCCGCGCGCAGCGGTGCGGCGTGCGTCTCCATCCAGCGTTCCGTGCCGGCCAGTCCGACAACCCTGTACTGGAGCCTGCCGCTCGCCCCATTGAGAACGCTGCGATGCAGGTCGAGGTACGAGCTTCGGTCGGACGGGTGGATGAGCTGAACCACTTCGCTGCCGACCACTAACGACAGGTCCGCCGCCTCGATCATGCGCAGGCCCGCCGGGTTCATCTCCATCAGGCGCGCATCCGGGCCGACGAGAGCGACACATTCCGGCTCGCTGTCGAGAATCGTCTGGAGCCAGACGCGGCTCCGGGATAATGAGCCCTGCGCGCGGATGAGCGCCACGAGGTTGGCGACAGAGACCGCGAAGCTGCGTTCGCCGGCCGTCCACGTCCGCCGCGGCCCCACGTGCTCCAGGCAGAGGACGCCCGCCAGCTCACCATCGACGAGCACCGGCGCGTCCAGCATCGACGTGATGCCGTTCGGTCGCAGGTAGCCTTCCGTGAACTCGCTCGTGCGCGCGTCGCGCTCTGCATCGTCCGCCACCAGCACTTCGCTGCCCGCCAGGGCGCGGAAGTACGATGGATAGGTCGCCGCGGCGAGCATTGCACCTGACGAGTGGCGCGCGGCCGAGCGCTCGAAGAGATCCTGCGCGACGATCGCGTCCCGCTCCTCCGTCAGCTGCCAGATGCTGACGCGCTCGACGTCGAGCGTACGTGCCGTGTGCTGCGTGATCTCTCGCAGCGCCGAAGATTGATCCTGCGACTGAAGGATGCGCCGGCTGGTCAGCGTGGCAAGCGCGTCATACTGTCGTTCATACTCCTCACGGCTGCGGCGCAGCTCCTCCAGCGCCCGCTCGCGCTCCGTCACATCCACGGCGAGCACGAGCCGCGCGCGCCGCCCCTCGAACCGGATCTCGTGGGAAGAGATGTCGACCAAAATGACCGAGCCGTCCTTCCGGCACTGGCGCCAGGCACCCGAAGTCTGAATGCGCTCGTCATGCGCGGACAGGTGCTTCAGCAGTGCCCGAACGTCCTCGCGGGGCCTGATATCGGTGATGCGCATGCCCAGGAACTCGTCGCGGGAGTATCCGTAACGTGCGATGGCGGCTTCATTGACCGTCAGGAACTGTAGAGACTCTGCATCATAGACCCACATCGGCTGTGGATTGCCCTCGAAGAGCAGCCTGTAGTGTTCGTCGGACCCGCGAGATCCTGCCATGGCTCGTCCGTTCGTTGTACGGCCGGCGGTCAGCCGCCCTTATCGCCCGCTGGGGAGTCACGCACGAGTGGCGGCCACGATCCGTTCGACGTCGTCGGGGCCCCGGCCTGCCCTGCCTGCATGCACCCACGGTGCCACCACCTCGGTTTCCGGAAATTCCACATCCGGCCACCCGGCCGGCGGGTCACCTCAGGCCGTGGATTCTCCCAGCCAGCCATGTAACCGCCCGGGCCAGCCACTCACCTTTGGGCACCCCCAACCCGGAGCGGCTCATGGGAACGCCGGACATCACATACACATGGGAAGACCTGCCGGAGTACAGATGCACCCAGCAGCTCGGACGCTGCGTCGGCCGCATCGTCGTCAGTATGCCGCCGCGCTACAGGCTCAAGCTCGGCCGCATGCTGATCCGCGGATCCGTCCTCATCGCGCAGGGCATCGCAGGTGCGAACGCCGACATGCCGCCCGATGATGAACTCTCGCCCGCTGAGCGGGAGGCGTTCCGCAACGGCTGCCTCGGGTCCGTCGAGGTCTGCCGCGATGCGCTGAGGCTCATGAGGTCGCAGCGGATCGGCAGCGTGCCGGATATCCTCGTCGCCCTGGAACTGCTCGACCGCATTGAGGCCGGTGTCCGCCGGCGCGTGCTGCCCGGCGGGCACTGGAGCTGACGGCGGACGGCATGCCCTGGAACTCGGGGCAGGCACTGGACCCGCAGGCACAGGCACCGGGGGTGGAAGGCGCGCGCATGGCAGGACCTCGACATGCGGGGTGATCGCCCCACATCACATGCGGGCCCCTCCCTACAGACCAGACTTGCGGCCACGCCCAGTGTTCGAGTAACAGGGAGGTACTCATGTTCCGCCGCATACTCGTTCCACTGGATGGCACCGCATTCGGAGACCATGCGCTGCCCTACGCAATCGCCATCGCGAC
Source organism: Gemmatimonadota bacterium (assembly GCA_018224305.1). Classification (GTDB taxonomy): domain Bacteria; phylum Gemmatimonadota; class Gemmatimonadetes; order Longimicrobiales; family RSA9; genus SH-MAG3. The sequence continues at coordinate 4,709 of JAGTUV010000058.1, read as the reverse complement.
ACGAACGGGCGCCACATTGGAGCTCGCACATGTGCACCGCCGCGTCGAGACGGAGCCGCAGCTGTCGGGGATGCCGCAGTATCAGTTCGAGCACGTGGAAGAGATCCGTGCCGGTGACGATGATGATGCGCTGGCTGCGGAGGATGCGATGCTGGAAGAACGCGCCTCCGGTATCGAGCAGCGGTACGGTGTCCGGGCCATTGCACGCGTGCTGCGGGGATCGATGGTGAAGGCTCTGACAGATGAGGCTGCCGACACGGTAGCGGACATGGTGGTGATGTCGACGCATGCGCGCAGCGGACTGCTCCGCCTCCGGCATGGCGACCTGGCCGCCGATCTCGTCCGTAATCTCAACATCCCCACGCTCTGCGTGCAGCCGCCGGACGATGCCGCGCAAGCCGTGGGCTCCGGCGCCCTGCGCCGGATCCTGGTGACCCTCGATGGCTCGGACTTCTCGGAGCAGATACTCGATTTCGTGGTGCCCCTGGCCAATGCGCTCGGAGCGAGACTCTCGCTGCTGCACGTCATCTCGCCGGCCTCGATGATGATCACGGCGGAAAGCGATCTTCAGCGGCCCATTCCGCATCGCACCGAGGCGATGGAGTACCTGACACACGTCGCGGCGAAGTTTCCCGCAGGCACACCGGAGCCGGAACTCATCGCCGCCGAGGCTGGCGACGGCGCGTCCGCGATCATTGCGGAGTTGCAGCGGCCAACGCATGACGCGCTCGCCATCGCGACGCACGGCCGCAGCGGTCTCTCGCGCATGATCCTGGGTAGTGTGGCCGAGCGGGTGGTGCGCGCGACGAAACGGCCCGTGCTGCTCTACCGTCCGCGCATCGTGCGCATTCCGGAGAGCGGCCTGACCGACGCGTTCAGGATCTACGGCGACTGAGCGGGCAACGCTACGTGGTCGAGCCGGCGTGCTCTCTCGTCGAGGAGTTCCAGTCGCCCCCCGCGCTGCGCCCCTCGACGAGGTGAGCCGTCACCTCGACGAGTCGTTCCGCCTGGTGCCGGATGGACGCCAGGATCTCATCGCTCAGGTCGTCACCGGCCGTGACGCTCACACCGTACGGATTGCCGCCCGACGCATACACGACATCGTCCGTGTAGCCGGGCGGGACCAGGATCGTGCCCCAGTGCATCGCGGTGATGTAGAGTGTCTGGAGCGTCGTCTCCTGTCCGCCGTGCGGATTCGACGCGCTCGTCATCGCCGTGAACGTCTTGTCGGCGAGCTTGCCTTTCTGCCACAGTGGTCCGAGCGTATCGATGAACGCGCGCATCTGACTCGCCGCGCCGCCGTAGCGCGTCGGTGCGCTGAACAGATACGCGTCCGCCCACTCCATGTCCGCGGGTGACGCTTCCTTCACGTCCGACATCTTCTCCAGCTGCGCCACCCACTTGTCCTGACTCTGCACCACCTCGTCCGGCGCAGTCTCCCTCACACGACGCAGCCGCACCTCCGCGCCGGCCTCCCGCGCGGCGTCCGCCGCGGCTTCGGCCATCTGATGATTGGTACCGTAGGTCGTATAGAAGATCACTGCGACTTTTACCATGTCAGTCTCCGTCCTGCTGACTGCGTCCGATACGCTTCAGCGTGCTGCAAAGTGAAGTGATGCCGGCACTTGCGGGTCGTGCATGTTACAGGCCACGCGACAGCGCGCACCCTGTCGCCGCTCGCGGCACGGTTGGTGCCGCCCCATGCAGCAAACATTCATGAGGAAAGACATGAGTATTTCCAGACAGATAACCGGATGGGTGCTGTGGACGGGCGCGAGTCTGGCCGCCGGCTACATTGGCAACCTGCTGAGCGGCGTCACGGAATCGCAGTTCTACCAGCAGTTGCAGCGGCCCGACTGGGCGCCGCCGCCGTCCGTATTCGGTCCGGTGTGGATCACGCTGTACGTGATGATGGGCACGGCCGCGTGGCTGGTGTGGCGCGAGCGCGGATTCGCGGGCGCACGCACGCCGCTCACCCTGTTCCTGGTGCATCTGTTGTTCAACGCAGCCTGGACGGGGATCTTCTTCGGGTTGGAGGCGCCCGGGCTGGCACTCGCGGAGATCGTGCTGCTCTGGGGCATGATCCTGGCCCTTGTCGTATTATTCTGGCGCATACGCGTCCTCGCGGGAGCCCTCATGGTTCCGTACCTGCTATGGGTGACGTTCGCTACCGTGCTCACATACTCGATCTGGCGTCTCAATCCTGAACTCTGATGTGAGGTAGACATGCGCAGACAGACGACCATCGCATTGCGCCTGACCCTGCTGTTGGCGCTCATCGTCGCGTGCGGTCCGCGCAATGGCGAACGGGCGGCGGGCGACGCTGCAGTCCCCGGCAGCGACACCGCGCCGGTTGCGGGTCGCAACTGCGAGCCGCTCGAGACACGTGCGCGGAATGCGCCGCACCAGGAGCCGGCATTCGAGGGTCAGACACGCGCGTGCGCGGCGGTGTCGAACGTTGTCTTCGATGTCGATGTCGTTGCGCGCGGACTGGTGCATCCGTGGGCCGTGGCACCGCTGCCGGGCGGCGATCTGCTCGTGACGGAACGACCGGGCCGGCTGCGTATCGTGTCCGCCTCCGGTACCATCGGTCAGCCGATAACGGGTCTGCCGGAAGTGGATGCGCGCGGGCAGGGAGGACTGCTCGATGTAACGCTGAGTCCTGCGTTTGCGACTGACAACCGCATTTACTGGAGCTATGCCGAGCCGCGCAGCGGCGGCAACGGCACGGCGGTTGCCACCGGTGTGCTGTCACTGGACCGGCGCAGCGTGCAGAATGCCGCGGTGATCTTCCGCGCGCTGCCCACGTACGATGGCCGCCTGCACTTCGGATCGCGCGTCGTGTTCGGTCCCGACGGCACGCTGTTCATCACGACGGGTGAGAGGTCGGATGCGCGCATGCGGCTGCATGCACAGCAGCGCGACAACCACCTCGGCAAGATCCTGCGTATCAATCCGGACGGCTCGGTGCCCTCGGACAATCCGTTCACGAACGAGAGCGGCGCGCAGCCGGAGATCTGGACGCTCGGGCATCGCAACACGCAGGCGGCCGCATTCGACCCGGAAGGCCGGCTCTGGATCATCGAGCACGGCCCCCGCGGCGGCGACGAACTGAATCTCGTCCAGCGTGGCAGGAACTACGGCTGGCCGGTGCAGGCCTACGGCATCGAGTACCGCGGCGACCCGATCGCCGGTGCATCGACCGAGCCGGACGGCTACGAACAGCCGGTCTACTACTGGGATCCGGTGATCGCGCCGTCGGGCGCGATGTTCTACACGGGTGACGCCTTCCCCGGCTGGCACGGCAGCCTGTTCGTCGGCGGCCTGGCCGACCGCCGTCTGGTCCGGCTGGAGATCGACGGCGCGCGCGTGACGGGCGAGGAGCACCTGCTGCGTGATCGCAACCAGCGGCTTCGCGACGTGGCGCAGGGACCGGACGGACTGCTTTATATCGTCACGGACGAGGACGACGGCCAACTGTGGCGGATCAGGCCGCGCCGGTGAGGTAGTGACAGCTCAGGCGCTGCTGCCGCCCACGCCGGTGAGGTAGTGACAGCTCAGGCGCTGTCGCCGCCCGCGGCGCTGCCGGGTGTGGCCTGCCCGGCGCGACGGTTGTCGTGCACTGCCGGCTGGTCGCGCTGTGCGATCCAGAGCACGAACGTTGCGCCCGGCCCGGACCCGGCGATCGTGAGATCGCCGCCGAGCTGCCGTGCGAGGCCGCGCGCAATGGCGAGTCCCAGACCGTGACCCTTGGCGCTGCCCTCGTCGATCCTCGTGAACTCATCGACGACCGCTTCCCGCTGCTCGACGGGTATGCCCGGGCCCGTATCGCACACGATGATGGTCGACCATGCGCCGGGCGCGGGCGGACGCGCGCCGTCATATGAGCCGGCGCGCACGGTTATGGTGCCCGGTGGCGGGGTATACTTGATGGCGTTCGAAAGCAGGTTGTCGAGCACCTGGCGGACACGTCCGGGGTCCGTGTACGCCAGCACGGGCCCACCGGCGAGTTCGGCGTCCATCCTGTGGCCGGCCGATTCAGCCGCGGCGCGGTGATCCTCCATAGCCTCGCGAACAATGTCATTCAGGTCGGTCTCGACACGCTTCACGGAAATGCCCACACTGTCCACGCGCGAAAGATCGAGCAGATCGGCGATGATGGCGAGCGCGGTGTCGATCGAGCGTCCGATGCCTTCGACCAGAGGTATCTGCGCTGGATCGAGTGGAGCCTTGATGCCCATGGACAGCAGCTCGGCATAGCCTTTCGCCGCACCGAGCGGGTTCTTCACATCGTGGGTGATGCCGCGGAGCAGCCGGGCACGGGCCTCGGCAACCTGCGCCGATTCCGTGAGCGCTTCGGCGGCCACCACGCGCCGCCGTTCCGCCTCCTCCGCCGAATTCCGGACGCGCGCCTGGAGTGCGAGCACGGCGATGCCCGCCGCCAGCGCGAGCAGGCCCAGGCCGAGCGTGATGCGGAGTCCTGTCGATTCGGCTGCAACGATCTCCGTACGCACCGATAAGGTCTCCTGCACGATCGTCGAGTCGAGTGCCGCGACCGCCGTCATCACTTGTGCGAACAGCTGCCGCTCGCGCGGCACCCGTCCTGCCGCTTCATCCCGCGGGCCCGCGTCATCTGTCTGGACCCTGCCATGCCATCGATCGGCCAGTCCCCGCGCCTCCAGCAGACGCTGAACGACGTGCGGACCCAG
>JAGTUV010000057.1 GCA_018224305.1 Gemmatimonadota bacterium | reverse complement strand
CGAGCCGCTGTCGGATGGGGTGGCTGGACAGGGGAGGGGCTGGGTGGTCGAACCCTGATTTCGCGGGGTGAACACCACCAGTCGGAGACGCGGAACGTCATCCGCCTTTCGTCCGCCGGGATCCAGCCGAACGGTAGTAGTCGTATATGAGCCACACGGCTGTCGCGCCAGCGAGGTGCCAGAGCGCGTGTCCCTGTAGCCAGCTGTGCGGGGCACACAGCGCTCGGGTCAAGTCCAGCACCCAGACCACGAAGCCTGCCATGAGCACGAGAACGGCGGCGGCGAAGCGGTTCGACCGGATGTCGTCGGGATACTTCCTCCGGGCGACGATCTCCAGCCCTATGGCAAGCAGTACGAGGGCGGCGAACGCGAAGCGGCGGCCCTGCGGGAGCACGACCAGCCCAGTGAGCAGCACGGTGTTGCCCGCCGTGTACAGGGACGCAGCGGCGCGGGTCGACAGCGGGGTGAGTCTGCCGATGTTGTAGACCACGATGAACGTGACGACCAGGTACATGCCGAGGACGTCCACCGTCTGGCCCACGAATGTCAGCGACGCGTGGTACAGCACCGTGCCAATGCCGACGACAATGGATGCGACGGCAAACAGCACCGCGTAGACCGGCTGCGACCGCATCGGGTTGTGAGGTGCGGGCTCGTGCGGGCCGGATCGCGGCCGGGAGAGCAGGATGAGCATTCCGGCCGCAACGAATGCCAGGCCTGACAGCGCGTTGACCGGCTGTCGCACGAGCTGGTCGCGAATGGCCTCGCAGAAGCAGGCGTCGGGCATGCACGTGGCAGGGCGCCAGTTGCTCCACACGGAGCGCACAGGGCGGACGGCGACGACGACCGCCGCCGCAGCGGCGGTGGTGACGGCAGTGATCCAGACATGCGGCGGCTTCATGTGCATGGCGCTCCAGGAGACGCGATCAAGCTGGTGTTCGCGGGCGCACCGTGCAATCCGGACCGTCTGTCCTGAAACAGGAACACCGGCTGTGTCGGGGAGATGACGCCGGCGGAAAGGCCGGCGTTGAAACCTGTTGCGCTGGATCGTATCCGGCCGCCCGGCAGACGGGTACGGGATATGTAATTCAGGAGACGGTGTTCATCTCTGCAACCAGGAGACCGTCTTATGTCCCTTTTTCGCCCGACCATCGTCCTGACCGCGCTGCTCGCTCTGGGCGCCGCTTCCGTTGACGCACAGACCCGTCGACCGGCATCGGTCTGGACCATACCGCTGCCGGACCGTGATGGCCGCTGGGAATCGCGCAACGGCGACAGCGACTCTGATTCGGACTGGGATTCGGATTCGGATTCGGAAATCAACAGGCGCTCGCGCCGCGGCAGCATTCTCGACCGCATCGATCCGCGACGGCGGACATCGGAGCGGCAGCGGACGGACTCGCAGCGGCTGGAGCGGGAGATCAAGCAGGCTCATGACGAATGGCATCGCCGTAACGACCGGATGCGACGGGACCGCGACTGGGAGAGGCGTCACACCGCGATGCATGCCGAACTGGAGCGCGTGCGTCGGCAGCAGAGCCAGGCGCGTCGTCCAGGCAGCGTGATCCGGTGACATGAGTGACGGCGTACCGGTGGCCGGGATCCGGCAGCCGGATTCGGAGACAGTCACAATGAGTCATGCGCCGCCGCTTCCAGTGGCGGCGCATGTCGTGTTTGCGGTGTGGGTGCTGGCGCTGGTACTGTCGAGTGCCCTCGTGCCAGGGCGGTACGAGGCGATGCTGCAGGAGGACCGGTTCATCGAGTGGTGGACGGTACCGCTCTTCGGTGCGGCGGGGTTCTTCGCGCTGCGTGGCGCGTGGCGGGACCGTCGCGTGTTCGACGCGCTGGTTGGAGCGTTCTGCATTTTCGTGGCGGGCGAGGAGTTCAGCTGGGGCCAGCGCCTGCTGGGGTTCACGCCGCCCGCACCGTTCCTCGAGCACAACTTCCAGCAGGAACTGACGCTCCATAACTTTGCCGACATCTTCGGTCAGCCGAAGTGGGTGCTGGTGCTGGCGCTCGCCGGCTTCGGCCTTCTGCTGCCGCTCGTGCATCGCCTGCCGTCAGGAAATCGGTTGCTGGAACGCATCGGCGCAACGGTACCGTCCGCGACTGCGGCACCGTGGTTCGCCGTCGCCATCATTCTGCTGGTCTGGTACCCGCTTTCGTTCACGGGCGAGTGGGTCGAAGCGCTCGCGGGCGGGCTGTTCCTGGCCGTCCTCGCGCCGACTCCCCGACGGGCTGCGATCGCGGCTGCCGCGGGAGCGGTGCTGGCGATCGCGCTGACCGCATGGAGTGCGCGCGGCAATGCGAGTGCGGAGGAGATGGCCTGCGCGCGCGCGGAGGTTGAAGCGCTCGTCGAGGACCTGGCCTACGGCACGGCCGCAACGCTGCGACTGGCGGGTGCATCAGCCGTGCACAAGCGCGTGTTCACGTCCGTGCGCGAGGGGTACATCGACGCAGCCGGGCTCGCGGAGTACACCGCCGTATCCTGTCAGGCCGACGCGTCCGCGGCGGAGCGCCGGCGACATATCGTGGACCCGTGGGGCACCGCATATTGGGTGCATGTCGACCGCGGCGCGGACAGCATTGCCGTGCGCGTGTATTCGTTTGGACCGAACCGGCGGCGGGATGGCACTGCCGCCACGGGCGCGGGTGACGACATCGGCGTGTCGGTGCGGCTGCCTACTGCGTTCTGACTCCCCCGTGCAGGCGGTCGTACTGGAGCACGACGGCCGGTTCGATGGCAGCCCGCAGCGCCAGGCCGGATGCATTCGGCGGTCCCCACATATGGGGGGGAGGAGTGCATAGCATGAGCGCATTGATCGGGCACACGTACGCCAGCTCCACGCGGCCGCGACGAATGGTGTAGCGGTAGGGTTCGATCCGGGTGTCTGAAAGGGTCTCCGTCCCGGACTCGTACGTTTCCACCACCACACGCGTGGCCGTGCCGTCCGTGCTCAGCCGAAGAGTATCGGCGAGGAGCGTGATGCGTCCGTGGTCGAGCTCCAGGATCACGGGTGTGCCTTGGAGAACGTATTCGCCCGCGACATCGTCCGGCGACAGGACGGGGTCGCAGGAAGCGAGAGCGGGTAGCAGGAATCCGATGGCCAGTGCGGCGCGTTTCATCAACCCTCCTCGTGCAGCCGTGTGACCTCTGAACGCGCCGGGTCAGTCCGATGTGACATAGTGACCGCCACCTCCAGACCGATCAGCATCCATTGTGTAGCCTCGCGGGCGGAGGGCTCGTGTTTCCACGCTCAGGACACTTCCACGAGCATACACGGGCTTACTGCGTGCCCCTGGCGTCGCCTTCACGCGACTACCAACGTCGCGTTCAAACACGTAGACACACGCCATGTTACACGCGGACCAACCCGTGGTTGCGAGGTCCGCCGGATGAGCATAGCGTGACGGAACGCGTTCGCGCGCGTGGCAAGGTCGATGCTCCCGACCCCGAGTCGCCGACGGCCCACGCTCCATCAACCAGGATGCTCATGGATCGGTACCGCGTTAAGCCCGACACCCGGGTGCTTCTCGCCGAGAGGGATCCTGACGAGCGCCTCACCTTTGATGGAGGCAGGAAGGTCGGACGCGAATACCTCCGCGAGCTCACGACTCAATTGAGGGATCTTCAGGAGCTTCTCTATGCCGAAGGAAAGCACCGGATTCT
>JAGTUV010000056.1 GCA_018224305.1 Gemmatimonadota bacterium | reverse complement strand
CACTGGACGCTCGCAGGCATCGGAGCACTGCTGCCGCCGGAAGCAGCCGATACACTCCTGCTCCGTATCGACTCGACGGTCATCATCTTTGCCGCCGTACTCTCCATCTCGACGGGACTGCTGTTCGGGCTGTTCCCCGCCCTGCACAGCACGCGGTCGGATCTGGTGACGACCATCCGCGCGAATGCCGGCAACCTGACGGTCACGCGCGGTGCCGCCCGGTTCCGCGCGACACTGGTGACCACCCAGATCGCGCTGTCCATGGCGCTACTCATCACCGCCGGCCTGTTCCTGAAGAGTCTCACGAATGTGGCGCGTGTGGACCTCGGTCTGAGCGTGGACAACGTCATTACGTTCCGTATCTCGCCGGAACTCAATGGCTACGAGCCGGAACGCGCGAAGCAACTGTTCCAGCGCGTCGAAGAGGAGCTCGCCGCTCTGCCCGGCGTGACCGGCGTCACGTCCTCGCTCGTGCCGATCCTCTCCGGCAGCAACTGGGGCAGCGATGTCAGTGTCGAGGGCTTCGAACGCGGACCGGACATCGATGCCAACGCACGCTTCAACATGATCGGGCCCGCATACTTCGCAACACTCGGCGTGCCCATCCTGGCCGGACGCGAGTTCACGGCCTCGGACAACGAGAGCGGTGCCGACGTCGTGGTGGTGAACGAAGCATTCGTGGAGAAATTCAACCTCGGTCGCGATGCTGTCGGCCGCCGCATGGCATCCGGCGGCAACGATGAATTGAACATGGAGATCGTGGGGCTGGTTAAGAACGCGAAGTACAGCCAGGTCAAGGATGATGTGCCCCCGCTGTTCTTCACGCCCTGGCGGCAGGTCGAAAGCGTCGGAGGTCTCGCGTTCTACGTGCGAACGGGTATCGATCGCAATCAGATCATGCGCGCCGTACCGCCGCTCGTCGCACGGCTCGATCCCAACCTGCCGGTTCAGGATCTGAAATCGATGCCGCAGCAGGTTCGTGAGAACGTCTTCCTCGACCGCATGATCGGAACCATGTCCGCCGCATTCGCAGGCCTGGCAACCATCCTGGCCGCGATCGGGCTCTACGGCGTGCTCGCCTATACCGTGGCACGTCGCACCCGCGAGATCGGCGTACGCATGGCGCTCGGAGCGGACCGCGGGAACGTCCAGCTCATGATACTGCGACAGGTCGGTCTCATGCTCCTCGCAGGCGGCATCATCGGGATCGCCGCCGCAATGGCGCTCGGCCGGGCGGCGGGCTCATTGCTCTACGGCGTCGATGGGGGTGATCCCGTTATTTTCGCCGTCGCCGCCGTACTCCTCTCGTTGTTCGCACTCGCGGCAGGCTACATTCCGGCGCTCCGTGCGTCGCGCGTCGATCCTCTGCACGCGCTGCGCCACGAGTGATGAGCAAGGGGTGAACGGGGGGACTCCACCCCCAGGTCACCAGGCATGCTGGGCACACATGCGACAGGGCCAGTGCGCTTGCGGCGCCTGGCCCTGGATGCTATCCGTGACGCATGCGGTGCGCGCCACACCGCTGCCTCCCTGAATTTCACCGACCGGAGCATGCCATGTCGCCGTTGCCAGCCATCGCCCGATATCTGACCTGTGCCGTGCTGCTCGCGCTGATCGTGCCGCACCGTGCCTCCGCGCAGACGCCCGATCTCACGCGATTGATCGACGAGGTCACGGCCGAGGTGGAGGCGAACCGCAAGCTGACGCAGGTGATCGTGGACAAGCTGTTCAGTTTCTCTGAGCTCGGGTTCCATGAGGTCGAGACAAACAGCTACCTGACGACGCTTCTGCGTGGGCACGGCTTCACGGTCGAGGAGGGCATATCCGGCATCCCCACCGCGTGGTGGGCAACATGGGGATCGGGTGAACCGGTGATCGCGTTCGGCAGCGATGTCGATGGCATACCGAAATCCAGCCAGAAGCCGGGCGTCGCGTACCACGATCCGCTGGTCGAGGGAGCGCCCGGTCATGGTGAAGGCCACAACTCCGGTCAGGCCGTGAACATCACCGCCGCGCTCGCGCTGAAGAAGGTCATGGAGCGGGAGCGGATTCCCGGCACGATAGTGCTGTGGCCGGGCGTGGCCGAGGAACTGGTTGCGAGCAAGGCGTGGTTCGTACGCGATGGTCGCTTCGCGGACGTGGACGCGGTGTTCTTCACGCACGTCGGTAACGACCTCGGCGTCACGTGGGGGGACGCGAACGGCACGGGCCTCGTCTCGGTCGAGTTCACGTTCGCCGGTGAGGCTGCGCACTCGGCCGGCGCTCCCTGGCGAGGCCGCAGCGCGCTCGATGCGGTGGAGTTGATGAACATCGGCTGGAACTTCCGGCGTGAGCATCTGCATCCGAACCAGCGTTCGCACTACATCGTGACCGATGGCGGCGACCAGCCGAACGTCGTGCCGGCGCGCGCGAGCGTCTGGTACTACATCAGGGAGATCGAATACCCCGACATCAGGCGCAACTTCGACATCGCTATCAACATCGCCGAAGGTGCCGCGAAGATGACGGACACCGAGGTCAGTCACCGCATCCTCGGCGCCGCGTGGCCGCGACACTTCAACCGCGTCATCGCGGAGACCATGCACGAGCACATCCGCGCCGTCGGACTGCCGGAATGGTCCGAGGCCGACCAGACGCTGGCCCGGGCAGTGCAGCGGGAAGTCGGTGCCAATGAGCGCGGACTGAATACCGAGCCGCCGGACTCGCTCGGTGCACCGCCACGCCCGCGCACGAGTGGCGGGTCGGACGACATCGGTGACGTGTCCTGGGTGGTGCCCACGGTGACGCTGCGGTTCCCTTCAAACATCCCGGGCCTGCCCGGGCACCACTGGTCGAACGCAATCACGATGGCGACACCGATCGCGCACAAGGGTGCGACGGCGGGTGCGAAGGTCATGGCACGTACCGCGCTGGAGTTCTTCCTGCGACCGCAGCTCGTCGCCGAATCCTGGACCTATTTCCGGGATGTGCAGACGAAGGATGTGCAGTATGCGTCCTTCATCACCGCGGATGACCCCCCGCCCGTCTGGCTGAACAGGCGCATCATGCAGGAGTTCAAGCCGCGTCTCGCGGAATTCTACTACGACGAAACGCGATACGACACGTACCTCGAGCAACTCGGTATCACCTACCCCACCGTCAGGAACCCGTGATCTGATGCAGAGACTGCGTTGGGTTGCGGGTCTGGCTCTCGCGTGGATCATTGCGGGATGCGCAACCACTCCCGAGCCGCCGGCAGGCCCCGCCTCGCCCGCACAGCTGAACGCAATCGCGCAGCAGGTGGTGATTCGCCGGACGGAGCACGGCGTCCCGCACATCCTCGCGGAGAACCTGAGAGCTGCTGCGTTCGCGCTCGCCTGGGTCCAGCTGGAGGACCACGGTAGTGGCATCATCGAGGGCATGAACGCGACACGGGGCCGCGCCGCGCTCGTGGATGGTCCCGCCCGCGCCGAAGCGGATGCGGATGCCCGCCGCCGGCATGCGCGCGCGCGCGCCGCGTTCGATTCGCTCCGGCAGGACACCCGCGACGTGTATGAGGGCTTCGCTGCCGGTATGAACCACTACATCCGCACCCACAACAGCGAACTTCCTGCATGGGTGCGCCCCGACTTCACCGCGCACGACATCCTCGTGCGTGATGTTGTCTGGCCGGGCGCTGCGGCGATGAATCGGTTCCGGCGGCGGCTTCTGGAGGACACCACGAATGACCGGCTCCTCGGCGCTGCGGCGAACGAACCTGTGCGGTACGTGATCTCCGGGCGGGACGACGAAGGCGGCGCGGACGGTAGCGAGGCCGTGTCGGACCTGGGACAGGACGCGGCCAACGTCGGCTCGAACGCGTGGGCGCTCGCGCCGTCACGCACAACCTCCGGCCATGCAATCCTGCTCCGCAACCCGCACCTCGCGTGGACGGCCGGCTATTACGAGGCCCACGTGCGCGTGCCCGGGAAGCTCGACTTCTACGGCGATTTCCGGATCGGAGGTCCGTTCACGATCATCGGCGGCTTCAATCGTGACCTGGGGTTTGCCACGACGAACAATGCGTCGCGCAACCACGAGTTCTATGCGCTGCTTGTCGATCCGACGCAGCCGGATCACTACCTGCTCGACGGGGTTCCGGTACCGCTCCAGCGCGAGAGCGTGACCGTGGAGGCGCGCGATGACGCGGGGCGCACTACGACCAGCACGCACGAGTTCTGGACTACCGACCTCGGCCCCGTCGTTCATCTCGACTCACGCCGTGTATACATGCTGCGCACTGCGGCCTCCGGCGATTTCCGTGCGGGCGAGCAGTGGCTTCAGATGATGCAGGCGACCAGTCTGGAGGAATGGAAGCAGGCGATGCGCACGGGCGCGCGCACGTCATCGAGCTTCACGTACGCGGATCGTGCGGGCAACATCCTGTACGTCTGGATGTCGGGTGCTCCGGTTTTGCCTCACCCTGCGGGCGGCGACTCGCTGGCGATCCTCGTCCGTTCCGTATCGGATCTGTGGACGCGGCGCATGCCGTTCGATTCGCTGCCGCAGCTGCTGAATCCACCGGGCGGCTATCTGCACAACGAGAATGATTCGCCGCATTACACGAACATGAACGCGATCATGGCGCATTCGTTCCGGTTCCCCGTGGAGGAGCCGCGACTGCGTCTGCGGAGTCAGCACGCGCTGGAACTGCTGCACAACGAGCGCAGGTTTTCGCTCGAGGACGTCGTCGAAGCGAAGCACAGCATGCGTATGCTGCTGGCCGACCGCGTGAAGGGCGACCTGCTGGACGGCCTGCGTGCTGCTGGCGCTCAGGGCGAGATCGCAGAGGCGGCGGCACTGCTCGAGCGCTGGGACAACACCGCCGCCGCCCACGCGCGCGGTGCCGTGCTGTTCGAGGGCTGGTGGGACCGTTACCGGCAGCTGATGCGGGGCGCGGATCTGCATGAGGTGGAATGGAGCGAGACGGCACCGACGGCGACACCGCGGGGCCTCGCCGACATCGACCGCGCCGTCGAGGCGTTCCGCTGGTCGGTGCCCGCGACGGCAGAGCGGTTCGGCCGCTGGGACGTTGCGTGGGGCGACGTCCATCGGGTGCGTCGCGGCAGCGTCGATGCCCCGGTCGGCGGGTGCGGCGGTGACCTCGGCTGCTTCCGCATCCTGAACTTCTCGACGGACGCCGATGGACGCCGCGTCGTGGATGGCGGCGATGGCTGGGTCATTGCCATCGAGTTCGGCGATGAGCCGCGCGCGTACTCCGTCCTCGCGTATGGTCAGAGCCCGGACCCTGCTTCACCATACCATGACAGCCAGGCGGCAATGTTCGCGGCGAACCGCATGAAGCGCGTGCTGTGGACCGAGGCCGACATCGAGCGCGGCACGGTGGTGCGCTACCGTCCGGGCAGCAGATCGCATTGAAGAGGAGAACGTCATGATGTACCCATGTCGCACAACGCTCGTCGTGTGCCTTGCTGCAATTGCGGCCTGCGCGCCATCGACACAGACACGGACTGCTACTCCACGTGTCGCTGCGACGCTGAACAGTTCGACCGCGGACATGCCGAAGCGCGTCGAGGCGCGCAACGGTGCCGTTGCGTCCGCCAACGCTCTGGCGAGTGCCGCCGGTGTGGAGGTGCTGCGAGCCGGCGGCAATGCCGTCGACGCTGCGGTTGCGACCGCGTTCGCGATCGGCGTCGTCGAGCCGCAGATGTCGGGACTCGGCGGCAGCGGCTCGATGCTCATCTGGCGTCAGGACGAGGCGAAGCCGTACTACCTCGATTTCTACGCGATGCAGAACGCCGCGTCGTTCCGCGGCAGGACCGGTGACGTCGAAGGTCCGGATCTGCGCATCGTGGGGATTCCGGGCGAGGTGCCTGGCCTGGTGGAGGCACACCGGCGGTTCGGCTCGCTGCCGCTTGCACAGGTGATCGCTCCCGCCATTCGACTCGCCGAACAGGGGTTCCCCGTCGGGCAGGTCCTCGGGCAGTTCATCCGCGGAGATTCAGCCAAGCTGCATCGCCACCCCGCAGGACGCGACCAGATGTGGCCCGGCGGAAGGGCACTGGCGCCGGGTGACACGTATCGCAATCCCGCGCTGGCAATGACGCTCCGCGCGATCGCCGAACGGGGTCGCGCCGGATTCGACGAGGGCGCGGCCGGTCGTGCGATCGTTCGAGCAATGAACGCCGGCGGGCATCCTGCCACGCTCGCGGATCTGGCCGGATTCCAGCCGCAATGGAAGCGGCCGCTGTGCGCGACGTATGGAGAGCATGTCGTACTTTCCGCGCCCCCACCGCAGACGGGCGCGCAGGTGCTGCACACGCTCAAGCTGCTCGAGCCGTTCGACCTTCCGACGCTCGGCGTGCCCACGCAGTCCGCGCGGGCATTCGACGTGATAGTGTCCGCGCTCCGCATCGCGCAGGCAGACAATCGCGGAGTCAACGATGATCCGCGCTGGCGCACGGTGCCTGCGGCCGGCCGCGTGTCTGCCGCATTCGCGCGGGAGCGCAGCACGCTCGTCGGTGCGGGCGCAGCGCCGGCAACCATTGAGACCGCCAATCCGGCGGTGTACGAGAACGATGCGCCCGCCGCGGCATGCGCGGCGCTGCGACCGTGGCCGATCGATGCGCCGCGGCCGCCGCAGTCGGGCGATGATGCGGAGGAGAATGACCCAGCGGTGAACGACGCGGGCGAGACCACGCACATGTCCGTGGTCGATGCAGCGGGCAACGCGGTTGCACTCACGCAGACGAACAGCACGATCTTCGGATCCGGTGCGTGGGTGGAGGGCTTTTACCTGAACGATTCGGGATATTTGTTCCGCACCGAGGCGTCAGCGACGGGCGGCAGCTCGACATGGCGGACGCGTACCTCGACCATAGCGCCGACGATCGTGCTGGCGGATGGCCGCGTCAGGCTTGTGACGGGGGCACCCGGCGCGGGCCGCATACCGACCGAGATCGTGCAGACAATGGTGTACGTGCTCGACTACGGTATGGATCCTATCGACGCGCTGCGCATGCCGCGCGTGTTCCCGTCAGCCGTGAATCCGAGTGTACAGCTCGAGCACGGATTCACGCCCGCCCTGCTGGCCGAGATCCGGAGGATGGGATACGACCCGTCGGCGGAGTCGGGCAGCTACGCGCGGCTGTACATGATCGTGCGCAGCGGCGACCGCTGGATCGCCGTGTCCGATCCGCGCCATGATGGTGAGCCGCGCGGCTACTGACGCGGCGGGCATCGTCAAGCCGCAACCATTACGGCTGCACCCCGGCCACTGCTGACTGCGTTGCCGCACCACTTGCACGCCGGGGTCACTTCGCCCGCTGTCCTCAGACCATGGACATGGCGATGAGGGTGGCCGTGATGGCGGCCAGCGACGCAGCGGCGAACGCCAGCGGCAGCTGTGTGGTGACATGGTCCATGAGGTCGCCACCGCACGCGAGCGATGACAGGATGGTCGTGTCGGAGATCGGTGAGCACTGGTCACCGAATACCGCGCCACCGAGCACGGCACCGAAGCAGAGAGAGATGTAGCCGGGATCGGGGTTCACCGCCCACGCGAGCGGCATCGCCAGCGGGAACACCACCGCATACGTGCCCCATGACGAACCGATCGAGAAGGCGACCGCCATGCAGATGCCCATCAGGATGGCGGGCAGGAACACGGGGTTGATGATCGCGCTCGTCGCCTCGACGATGAAGTTCGCCGTGCCAAGCTGACCGGATACGTAGCCGAGCGTGACGGCCAGGCCGAGGATCACCGCACCGATCGTCACGCCCTTGCAACCATCGATGAAGCCGTCCATCGCCAGGCGCAGCGGCAGCCCTTTGGCGACGGCGAGGATGAACGCGACGAGGACAGCGACGCCGAACGCCTCGGCGATGTAGACGCGGCCGGCGCCGCCGGCGAGGCGGGCCAGAACGTACGGCACGATCGCCACGCTGAGCAGTGCTCCCATTGGCAGCATGAAGTCGAGCAGGCCCGTGCGGTAGTTGTCCGGTATCTGCAGTTCAGTCAGCTCGTCCGCGGCGAGCGGCTTGGCACCGGGCGCATTCAGCTCGCCCCTGTCGCGCGCACGATTCATGGCGCGCCGCATCTTGCCGCCCACCCACGGCAGCAGTCCCAGCGCGAACAGCAGCGTGGCCGTGATTGCGAAAATACCATAGAAGTTGTACGGCAGTGACGAGAAGAAGAACGTCACCGCATCCTGCGTCGTGGGGAACAGGGGGATGGTGCCAACGACCAGGCCTGCCACGTAGAGCGGCCACGCATTGAAGGGAATCACGGTGGCGGCGGGTGAGGCGGTGGAGTCCACGACGTAGGTCAGCTCCTCGTGCGAGATGCGATACTTGTCCGTCACCGGACGCACGGTCGTGCCCGCGAGCACGGTCGAGATCGTGCCGCCCTGGTGAAATACCATCCCCATCATCCATGCGAAGAAACGGGCGGAACGCGGCCCGTGAACGATGCGCGAGCCCGCCCACTCCGCGAATGCCAGCGCACCGCCCGTTCTCGTCCACAGTCCTATGAGGCCGCCGAGCGCCCACAGGTACACCAGCAGGATGAGTGCATACTGCTCACTGCCGATGGCCGGGATCAGGAAGTTGCTGATGATGTTCAACTCCCCGCTGACCACACCTGCCACCGCGATCCCGGCGAACAGCGACGACACGACTTCGCGCGTGATGAACACGAGTATGAGCGTTGTCGCAGCAGGCAGCAGGCTCCAGATGCCGATGTGCTGTCCTTCGTCGGGCAGCTCTCCCGCCGCAAATGCCCAGAGCAGCAGCAGCACGGCCACTATGGCAGCGCCCGTCACCCAGCGCTGGACCAGCCCCGGCTGCGACGTGGCGTCTTCCGCGTTGATCGGATCGATGTCGGGTAGCTCGGGCGGCCTGGTCTGCATTTCGTCGCTCCGCGGATGGGACTCGGCCCTGCGGCATATCGCGAGGGCGGCAACTGCGATACTATATCAGGGTCATATCCAGTAGCAAATCTGCATAACCTCGAGGAGGAGGTATGAGCATGAAGCCACGAGCCCTGGCGGTCGCACTCTGCGCCGCGTGCTGGGTTCAGGTTACGGACGCGTCCGCTGCCCCCGGCTGGGACGGACATGCATGGACACCTGACGTTCCATCGATTTCCGTCACGACGTCAGCTATCGACGCCCGCACGGGCAGCATCCGCGGCCGGGTGACATCCGGCGAAGGCGGCCCTGTCGAACTGGCGCATGTCACCGTGGTCGGCACGACCTTCTCGTCCGTGACCAACGATCAGGGTGACTTCGTAGTCGTCGGCGTCCCGGCAGGCCTGTACACTCTCCGGGTGAACCGTCTCGGCTTCGCTGATGCCACTCAGGAGAATGTGCGCGTCACTGATGATGGCACGGTCACCGTGAACTTCATCCTGCGCACCAGCGCTCTAACGCTCGATGAGATCGTGGCGACCGGCGTTGCGGATCCGACGTCCGCGCGGCGCGTGCCCTTCACGGTCGGGCGCGTGAGCGGTGCGAACATCGAGGCTCCGCCCGCAAACGCGGTCAGTGCCATCCAGAGCAGGATCTCCGGCGTCAGTTCCACGACGCCGGCCCAGCCCGGCGCCGGCATTAACATTCTGCTGCGGACACCGACCAGCATCAACCGGAGCAACACACCGCTGATCGTGGTCGACGGAGTCATCCTGGCCAGCACGTTCGGCCGATCGACGACGGACCTGTCATCGCTCGACATCGAGAGCATCGAGGTCGTGAAGGGCGCTGCCGCCGCTTCGCTGTACGGTTCACGCGCTGCGAACGGCGTCATCCAGATCCGCACGAAGCGCGGCAGCGGCCTCGAAAGCGGCAATACCCAGATCACGCTGCGCAGCGAGCTCGGCGTCAGTACGCTGAACCGTCGCATCGATCTGGCTTCGCACCACAACTACCTCGTCAACACGCAGGGCCAGTACATCGACACCGATGGGACCGTGGTGACGCGCGATGATCGTGTGCTGCGGCCTGCTTCCGAGCGATTCCTGGACGTGCCCTATGCCGACCCCGTGTACGACCATGTGGACCAGTTCTTCGATCCCGGCGCGTTCATGGTGAACTCGGTGACACTGGCGCGGAGCGGCGATGACACGAACTTCTTTGCGTCCTTCGGCAACCATCAGATCGGCGGCGTAGTCCTCGATCACGGTGGCTATGACCGCAGCGATCTGCGCCTGAACCTGGACCACCGGATCGGCGCGAATCTGCAATTCGGTTTCAGCGGCTTCCACATGCGCTCCAATCGTGAAGAGCTGCCGGGCTCGACTTTCTTCGAGCTCGTTCAGCAGGCGCCCGATGTGGACCTGCTGAGAGAGGATCCTGACGGCACGCGCTACATCTTCGAGCCGGATCCGGACGGCGTTACGCCCAATCCACTCTATCAGATCGTGACTGCGCGCGACGACGAAGACCGTGTCCGCACGCTCGCCAGTACGGATTTGCGCTGGACCCCCATCGGCTGGGTCACCTTCGAGGGCAACCTGAGCTACGATCGATCGGACCGGCTGACCAGCTTCTACTTTCCGCGCGGCGCGAAAACGAACATATCGTCGTGGCAGACGGGGATCGTGGACCGTGGCAACGGCCTCACGACAGCGATCAACGGCTCGCTGAGCGCACAGTTTCGTGGCAGCTGGAACGACTTTTCCTCACGCCTAACGCTGCGCGCCCTCACGGAATCGGAAGACTACGAGTTCTTCTCATCGCGCGTTGCCGGGCTGCTGGTCGAGGACGTGCCCGATCTGAACGCGGGGACGACACCGTCCGTGTCGGGCTCGACACAGGAGATCGGTTCGCGCGGCTATTTTGCCGCTGCGAACGTGGACTATCGCGGCCGCTACATCGTGGATGCCCTCGTTCGCCGGGACGGCAGTTCGCTATTCGGTCCGGAAGAGCGCTGGCACACGTACTACCGCGGTAGCGCAGCATGGCGCATGGCGGAGGAGCCATGGTGGACAGTCGACGCTATCGATGAGTTCAAGCTCCGCTACTCGATCGGCACCGCTGGCGGTCGCCCCAGCTACAGCGACCGTTTTGAGACGTACTCGTTCACGGACGGCGGCGGTCTGGTGAAGGGCACGCTCGGCAACCGCTTCCTGAAGCCGGAGCGGAGCACCGAACAGGAGTTCGGCGTCGACGCGATCATCCGCAATCGCGTGTCCGTGCAGCTGTCACACGCACGCACCAAGTCCGAGGATCAGCTCGTGCTGATCCCGCTGCCCGCTGGCTTCGGATTCTCGAGCCAGTGGCAGAACGCAGGCACGGTAGAGGGACGCACCTGGGAGGCGACCATCGAGGCTACGGCGCTGGAGCGCAATGGCCTGCGCTGGACGCTCGGCCTGGTTGCCGACCGATCACGCCACGAGATCACCGAGTTCAACCGCCGCTGCTTCCGTACGGGCGCGGAGAGCGCGTTCTACCGCTGCGCAGGCGAGACACTCGGCACGATGTACGGCACGCGCTTCCTGACGAGCGCGGGCGAGCTGCCGCAGGGGACGCCATCCGACCAGTTCCAGGTTAACGACGACGGGCTCGTCGTCTGGGTCGGCACGGGTGGCGATTACCGCAACCACGCGTGGGGCACCAGCTCCTCGGACCTGGATGCCACCTACAACTGGGGCATGCCCATTCTTCAGACCGATGAGTCCGGCGTCTCGAGTGTGGTCCGGATTGGCGACACCAATCCCGATTTCAACTGGGGACTCTCCTCGAACGTTCAGTGGCGCAACTTCTCACTGTACGGCCTGCTCGGTGCTCAGGTGGGTGGCGACATCTACAACCGCACAAATCAGCGGATGTACCAGTACTTCCGCAGCGGCGACACGGATCAGGCTGGCCGGCCAGACGATCTGAAGAAGACGACCGACTATTACTCCACTCTCTATGCGGGTAACCTGATCAACCAGTGGTTCGTCGAGGACGCGAGCTTCGTGAAGCTTCGCGAGGCGTCGCTCCGATTCCGCGTGCCGCAGGGCACGATCGAGCGCTTTTCACGCGGCGCCGTTGATGGCCTGACCATGTTCGTCATCGGCCGTAACCTGTTCACATGGTCGGACTACAAGGGCTACGATCCGGAGGCCGGAACGCCGCTCTCGCGCGTGGACGATTTCACGTACCCGCAGTTCCGCACGGTGACTGCCGGCCTCGAAGTCCGGTTCTAGGAGAATAACAATGCGAAAGTTGACAATTATACTGGCCGCCGCGGCGCTGTTCGCCGGCTGTGCGGATCTCGACACTACCAATCCCAACGAGCCGGACACGCAGCGTGTGCTGTCGAGTCCGACCGACGTACAGGCGCTCATCTCGACGTCGTACCGGTCATACTTCGACCATGAGCAGCAGACGAACCCCGGGCTGCCGACCGCCGCGATGGCGGACAACATCACGGGCGGGTTCTTCGATTTCGGTGTGCACGACATGACGACGGAGCCGCGCACCCTATTCGACGCGAGCCCGCTCAACACGCGCGGTTTCGTCGGCCGCGCGCCGTGGAGCCGTCTGTATCCGGTGATCTCGAACGTCAACGACGCACTCGGTGCGATCGATGGCGGCCTCGCGATAACCACCGGCGCCGGCGGTGCCGACGAGACGCCGCGCGCACGCGCGTTCGGCAAGTTCGTGCAGGCCATCGCCCTCGGGCACCTGGGTCTGTATTACGACCAGGCGCTGATCGTCACGGAGAATACGGATCTCGAACAGATGGATCCGACCAGCTTCCAGCCCTATCCCGTGGTTCTCGATACCGCGCTAGCCATCCTCGATGAGGCGATCGCGATCGCGGATGCGAACAACTTCACGATTCCATCGTCGCCCGAATGGATCAATGGCATCACGCTCTCGAACGACCATCTCATCCGCATCATCAACTCGTACGTCGCGCGACTCATGGTCTATGCACCGCGCACATGGGATGAGCGCAATGCCGTGGACTGGAACGAAGTCATTCGCAGGATCGATGCAGGGATCACGGCAGACCTTGCTCCGGAAGGTCTGCTGGACATCTGGGAGAGCAACATGCGGCGGTTGTACACACGCGTGCGCGCTCGCCCGAGCGATCACGTGAGGCCGGACTACATCGCGCTCGGACCGGCGGACACGTCGGGCGCGCTCCAGACGTGGTTCGCGACACCGTCGGCAGACCGGATGCCGTTCCAGATCCGGACGCCGGACCGCCGGATCCATGGCGCAGCCGGCCCCGCCAGTGAGGGTCTGTACGTCGGCTACAACGTGAACACGATCTGGCCGGAAGACCGTGGCACGTACCGGTGGTCGTACTACTACTTCCATCGCGACGGCACGGGCGACAGCTGGTTCACGGGACCGCAGGTCACGATGAGCCGCACGGAGATGGACCTGCTCAAGGCGGAGGCACTGATCCGTCTCAACCGAGCTGCGGAGGCCGTACCGCTCATCAATGCGACACGTGTCGCGAACGGGCAGCTGCCAGCGGTGACCGTCGACGGTCCACCTGATACTGACGCGTGCGTGCCCCGCAAGGTAACGGGTGCGTGCGGCAGTTTGTGGGACGCACTCATGCATGAGCGGAACCTCGAGAACATGGGGATTCAGGGGACCATCATGTGGTGGGATGCCCGCGGCCTCAACCGTCTCATGGAGGGCACGCTGCTGCACTTTCCCGTGAGCGGCATTGAGATCGAGAACCTCGGCCTGCCGCTCTATACATTCGGTGGCGTGGGTGGCGATGGCGCCGCGCCTCCGCCGCAGTACCACCGGTGTCCGGCCACCCTGCCGCGCTGCTGAGCCCGGCCGATGCTCTTGTACACAGCCCCTCCAGGCGCCAGTCTGGAGGGGCTGTGTATTTCATGAAATGACTTCCTGGAGGATTTGTCCAATGCGAAGACGCGCGAACCCACTGCTGCTGATCGGGCTGCTCTTCACCGCTGCCGCGCCGGTCACTGCGCAGCAGTACGACGTGCTGATCCGCGGCGGCCGCGTGGTGGATGGCACAGGCAATCCGTGGTACTACGCGGACATCGCTGTCAACGGCGATCGGATCGCCGCAGTCGGTGACCTTTCGGCCGCGACCGCACGCCGCGTCATCGATGCGAGCGGCTTGTACGTCACACCAGGCTTCATCGATGTGCACTCCCATGCCGGCGGCGGCCTCGCTCGTGAGACGCTCAGCCACGCCCGGCCCCAGCTCGCGCAGGGAATCACCACGGTGTTCGTGAATCCGGACGGCGGTGGACCTGTGGACATGGTGGAGCAGCGTGCGGCACTGCTGCGTCACGGCCTCGGCGTCAATGTCGCGCAGATGGTGCCACACGGTTCCGTGCGCGGTGCCGTGCTGGGGGCGGACGACCGTGCGCCGACCGCCGCCGAGATGACGCGGATGCAGGCGATGGTGCGCGAGGGCATGGAGGCCGGCGCGTTCGGACTGTCGAGCGGACCGTACTACGCACCCGGCAGTTTCGCGAATACGGCGGAACTGATCGAGCTGGCTCGCGTCGCTGGTCGGTATGGCGGCGTGTACAGCAGTCATATCCGCGATGAGGCGGATTACACGATCGGAGTCGTTGCGGCCGTGGACGAGGTGATCGAGGTCGCCCGCGAAGCGGAGCTGCCCGGCATCGTCACACACATCAAGGCGCTGGGGCCGCGGGTCTGGGGATATTCAGCAGCACTGGTGAAGCGGATAGAGCGGGCGCGTGAGGCCGGTATCGAGGTATACGCCGACCAGTATCCGTACGAGGCCTCTTCCACCAGTCTCGCGGCCGCGCTGCTGCCGCGCTGGGCGCAGGCCGGAGGCAACGATTCGCTGAATGCGCGGCTTTCCAATGCGGAAGTGCGTGCGCGCATCCGTACCGAGATGCTCGACAACCTCGACCGTCGCGGTGGTGCCGCCCGCATCCAGTTCGCCTCCTGGGGACCTGACCGGACGGTGGAAGGTTCGACGCTTGCCGAGTACGCCGAACGCGAGAATCTCGATGCTGTCGACGCCGCGCTGTCGATGATCGAGCGCAGCAGCCCGAGCATTGTGTCCTTCAACATGGATGATGACGACATAGAGCTGCTCATGCGACAGCCGTGGACCATGACATCATCGGACGGCACGCTGGTCGAGATGGGCAGCGGCGTGCCGCATCCGCGCGCGTACGGCACTTTCCCGCGCAAACTTCGCAGATACGTTCTCGAGCGCAGGATCATTGGTCTGGAGGACGCGATCCGCTCCATGACATCGCTGTCCGCGGGTGTGATGCGCGTGCGCGACCGGGGCGAGCTGCGTGCGGGATCGTTCGCCGACATTCTGGTATTCGACCTCTCTCGCGTGCGCGACGCCGCCACGTACCAGGAGCCGCACCAACTCGCGGAGGGGATGGTGCATGTGCTGGTGAACGGCAGCTTCGCAATGACGGACGGAGCCTTCTCCGCCACACTGCACGGCCGGGTGCTGTCGCGGAGGGAGTGAGACGTGACGGAAGCGACCCGTTCAGCGCACTGCGGCCGCGGAGGAGTGAGACGTGATCGTGGCTGCCCGTTCAGCGCACTGCGGCCGCGGCGAGGGGAATGTCGTAGTGTTCTTCGAAGTATGATTCAACCACGAGTGCCAGTGCAGCCGCGAACGCCCGCCGGTTGGTCTCGGTGTCGCGCACACCCACCCTGTTCGCTTCGATCTGGACCCCATCGATCGGACCGCCTGCCCGGGAGCCGTGGCGCTGCGTGCTGTAGCCACCCGTGAAGTAGGGATCATCGCCCGGATCCGGCTGTGCGGAGCTCGGCACGGCGGGATAGCCCTGCGCCTCGAACAGTGTGCCGAAGCTCTGCGGGCCTCGCAGCAGTTCCGCGTGCGAGGCCGGTCCCGTTTCCGCAAGTGTGCGGATCGAGCTGCGCTGCACCATCGTGGTGGAGTTGAGAGACGCATCGCTGCCGCCGAGTTGTGCCGACGTCAGAAGGTATCCCAGCTCGAGTCGCGGGATCGCGTGCCCGTGACCGTGAAGATCGATGTAGAAGCCGCGCTCATGCTCGGCGATCACGTGATGCCTGGCGGCTTCAATGAATCCGTGGTACTCGCGCCAGGCCCGTTCGGCTGTGAGGTTGCCTTCCGCTGCTTCCGCGATGTCGCGATTGGCGTCGAGCTTCTCCCGATGCAGGTGCAGCACGACGACGTGCGGCGTACCGCCCGTGCGCATCTCGAACGCGGCGGGCATATCTAGCGCGAGCAGATCCGTTTCGGCGTCACGCACGGTAGTCGCATTGGGACCTGACCGGTTGGGTATCGACGCCGGTCGAAGCGTGCCGCCGTGCGGGGCGGTTATGATGACGGGGAGGTCGCCCGGCGTGAACTCGACGTACCCGCCCACACCGGTGTAGATGGTACCCGGAACCAGCGGTTGTGCGGTGGCCGAGAACGCGACCGTGAAGCCGGCCGCGGCGACCGTGAGAGTCTGCGCGGCAGCGGGCACCGGCCCGAGATACCATGTCGTCGCCGCCGTGCCATCCGTGCCGCTCGTGGACGCGGCATCCGTCACCCACCCACCGCCAGCGCTCACCGTGAATGTCACAGTCGTGTTCGCAACCGGCGCTCCTGCCGCATCGGTGACGCGGACGGTCGGGCGAACGTCCGTGCTCGTCGCCACGACTGCGCTCCCGCCGTCGCCCGCGGTTATCGACAGTGCGGCTGGTGAGGAATCGGCGGGAGCGCTTGTCGAGTCGCTGCCGCAGGCGAGGAGCAGGACCGCCAACAGCGGACGCGGAACCCATTTTGCAAAATGACTCATGGGTCCATAAAGACGCCCCGGGCTGCGTGCGTCGCTTGCCGGCCTGGCAGACGCCTGACGCTGTGTGACGCTGCCTGCCGTCACGCGCCGACCTGCCAGGCGCACGCCCGCGTGGGCGGATTCATGGCGCTGCCGGCCATTTTGCAAAATGGGTTCCGCGTCCGCTGTTGTCATTGACCGCCCAGCGTTGACAGCTTCTCCACAACGAGCCGCCGAAACGTCCCGTCCTCCAGGTATCGCTTCAGGTGCTCACCCGGACACGTCGTGTCCGCATAATCGTAATGTCCGCCGATCTGTTCGAGCGGGAGATCGAAGCGCGTTACCGCCCACGCCATGAGTTCCGCAATGGCCTCGACCTGCGCCTCCGTCGCCTCCTGCCTCTCGTAATTGCCGATCACGCTGATCAGAAAATGACCTGCCGGGTCGTATGCTGTGTTCGTCTCGCCCATGTAGCGCCAGTCGCGACCCTCGTACACGCGACCCTCGAGATCGATCAGGAAGTGATACGGCACGTCCCACCAGTTGCGATCCCGCGCACCCCACGCCTGAAGTCCGCGCAGCTTCTGCACCGGATCCTCGCCCGGCCGGAGCGGCTCCGGACTGCCCGTATGATGCAGCGTGACGTGTGTGATCTCGTGAGGTATGCGCAGCCGCTGTGCGGCTCCACCCGCGACGTTCGATTTTGCTACCTCCTCCGGCAGCGAATCGAGCGCAGCGACCTCGATCGCCGTCAATCCCGCACCAAGCTCCCCCGGACCGTACACGGCAACGATCGCTATGTGGTACCCGCTCCAGATGAACGCCGCGCCCTCGCGAAAAGTGCGGACAGCCTCACTCCCACTGCCGCGAATCAGCCGGAGGCGCACAAAATCGGTGGTGCAGGCACCTACGGCCGAAT
>JAGTUV010000055.1 GCA_018224305.1 Gemmatimonadota bacterium | reverse complement strand
AGGGACGTCTCGCGCGACCGCACATGGTCGGTCGCGCACCAGCCCGTGTGCGTGCCGGCGGATTCCTATCGCGCCCTGCTCGCCACCGACCGCGTGACCTTCGAGCGCGTCGATGGTGACATCGCGACCCGCACCGAGATCGCCGTCGTGCCCGGCGATGCGGCGGAGGTCCGGCGCGTGACCGTGACGAACAACAGCCACGAAACGCGTGAGATCGAACTCACGAGTTACGGTGAGATCGTGCTCGGCCCCGTGGAGGGCGACCGCGCGCATCCCGCATTTTCGAAGCTGTTCGTGGAGACCGAGTGGCACGAGTGGTGTACCGCCATCACAGCCACGCGGCGGCCCCGCTCGGCGACGGAGCCGGTGCTCTGGTGTGTGCACGTCGTGGACGCCGGCAGGGAGCGCGTCGGACCGGTCAGCTACGAAACGGACCGCGCCCGGTTCCTCGGCCGCGGAGCCACTCCCCTCGATCCGGAGGCACTGCGCAGCGACGGGCCGCTTTCCGGCACGGCCGGAGCCGTGCTCGATCCGATCTTCGCCGTTCGTGCGCGCGTGCGGCTCTCACCGGGCGAATCGGCGTCCGTCGCGTTCACGACGCTGGTGGCCACATCGCGGAAACGCGCGTTCGAGCTCGCCAGCCGTTACCACGATCCGCACACCGCTCAGCGCGCGCTGGACCTGGCCTGGACCACGCAGCAGGTAGAGTTGCGCGAACTGAACCTGACACCTGCGGATGCGGCTGTCTTTCAGGAGCTGGCCGCGTCGCTGCTCTATCCCCGCGAGGATCAGCGAGTGCCGCAATCCGAGATGCTGCGCAACCAGGGCTCACAGCCGCTGCTGTGGGAGAACAGCATCTCGGGCGACTGGCCGATCGTGGTGGCAACGATCGATTCCGTGGACGGTCTGCCGACCCTGCGGCAGCTGTTCTCGGCTCACCACTACTGGCGCCGCCGCGGCATGATTGCCGACCTCGTCATCATCAACACGCAGTCCGCATCCTATCTGCAGGAGCTGCACGAGAAAATTCTCGAAGCGATGTTCGCATCGAGCGATACCGACACGGACCGTACGGGCGGCGTGTTCCTGCGCAGGAGCGACTTCATCGGGCCCGAGGCGCTGCTCATGATTCAGGCGAGTGCACGCATCAGTCTGCGTTGCGATGGACGTCCGCTCGGGCACATTCTCGGCGTGCAGCCGGAGGAGCCGCCGGAAGAGTCGATGGAACCGATCGCCGAGTCTCCACCACTCGCGCGCCGTGCTCGATCGCTCGCCGCTCCCGGCCGCGCAGCCGCAGTGACCCCCGCAGCAGCGACGCCGGCCACACTCCTGCTCGACAACGGGTTCGGCGGGATTACCGCGCACGGTGGCTACGGGATACGCGTACGGGCCGGCCATCTGCCGCCCGCACCATGGGTCAATGTGGTGGCCAACCCGATTGGCGGCTTCGTTGTCAGTGAGCGCGGCGCCGGCTTCACGTGGGCGCAGAACAGCTACTTCTACCGGCTGACCCCCTGGCAGAACGACCCTGTCAGCGATCCCCCCTCGGAAGTGTTCTACCTGCGTGACGTGGAGTCGGATGATCTGTGGAGCGCGACGCCGGCGCCCATCGGCAACGGGATGGAATACTCCGTCCTGCACACCGCCGGCGCGTCCGTGTTCGAGAGCGAGCGCGCCGGCATCGCGACGAGCCTCACGATGGCCATGGCGCAGGACGCGGCCGTCAAGTTGAGCATGCTGCGGATCACGAACCAGGGTGGACGCCCGCGCCGGCTGGAAATAACGACGTTCATCGAATGGACGCTCGGTGTGCTGCGCGAACACACCCAGCACCAGGTGCAGACGCAGTACGATGACAAACTCGGTGCCATCCTGGCACGCAACTTCTTCGATCCTCAGTTCGCCGGCCATGTGGCGTTCTGCGCCATGAGCGGCGATGTGACCGCTCACACGGCGGATCGCTGCGAGTTCCTCGGCCGCAACGGCAGCGTGCAGGA
Source organism: Gemmatimonadota bacterium (assembly GCA_018224305.1). Classification (GTDB taxonomy): domain Bacteria; phylum Gemmatimonadota; class Gemmatimonadetes; order Longimicrobiales; family RSA9; genus SH-MAG3. The sequence goes on along the minus strand of JAGTUV010000055.1, from coordinate 9,280 downwards.
TCCCGCCGCGCTCCGGCTCGGTCGCCTTGCCGGTGCGACCGGTGCCGGGCTGGATCCCTGTGCAGTACTCCAGCGCGTGATCGAACTGGCACCCGGCGAGACACGCGAGATAACAGTGATCCTCGGCGCTGCCGACGGGCTGGACGCGGCCCGCAGCTCGATCTCGCAGTATCGTGACGTCGACGCCGTCGCTGCGGCCATAGCGCACAGTGTCGAGCGATGGAACGAGCGGCTGTCGGTCATCACCGTGCGGACGCCCGAGCCATCGTTCGATGCCATGATCAACCGGTGGATGCTGTATCAGGCTCTCGCCTGCCGGATGTGGGCGCGCTCCGCGCTGTACCAGAGCAGCGGTGCGTTCGGATTCCGTGACCAGCTCCAGGACTGCACTGCGTTCGTCTACGCGGAGCCGGGCGTCGCGCGCGCTCACATTCTGCGGGCCGCATCGCGACAATTCGTTGAGGGGGATGTCCAGCACTGGTGGCATCCGCATAGCGGTCGCGGCGTTCGCACGCGCTTCTCCGACGACCTGGTCTGGCTGCCGTGGGTCGTCGACCAGTACATCGCAGTCACCGGTGACGCATCCGTGCTCGACGAGTACGTGCCGTTTCTCACCATGCATGCACTCGGTCCGGATGAGCACGAGATCTACGACCTGCCGGAGGTCACGGACGAGCACGGCAGCATCTACGAACACTGTCTGCGAGCACTGCGCAGAGCGTGCACGAGCGGGCCCCACGGCCTGCCGCTCATTGGCAGCGGCGACTGGAACGACGGCATGAGCCGCGTCGGGATCGAGGGCCGTGGCGAGAGCGTCTGGCTTGCCTGGTTCCTCATCGCGACGCTGCGCGCATTCGCGGTGCGTGCTGATGAACGCGGGGACGACAATGCGGCGTCCGCCATGCGGGGCCGTGCGGATGGTTATGCGCAGGCGGTGGAGGAACACGGCTGGGATGGCGAATGGTATCGTCGCGCGTATTTCGATGATGGCACGCCGCTCGGCTCGAGCCAGAGTGATGAATGTCGCATCGATTCCATTGCCCAGAGCTGGAGTGTCATATCCGGGGCCGGGGCACCGGAGCGTCAGCAGCAGGCCATGGCATCGCTGAATCGGCATCTGGTTCGCGAGGACGCGAGACTGCTCATGCTGCTGACACCACCGTTCGACCAGACCCCGCAGGATCCGGGCTACATCAAGGGATATCTGCCGGGCGTGCGTGAGAACGGTGCGCAGTATACGCACGCTGCGCTATGGGCTGTGCTCGCTACAGCGCTGCGCGGAGACGGGAACCGTGCCTTCGAACTGTACCAGATGCTCAATCCTCTCACCCATGCACAGACGGCCGCCGACGTGGAAGTCTACAAGACCGAGCCGTACGTCATCGCGGCGGACGTCTATACCGCACCCGGTCAGGTCGGCAGGGGCGGCTGGACATGGTATACGGGGTCGGCCAGCTGGATGTATCGTGTCGGTCTGGAATCCATCCTCGGCTTCACCCGCCGCGGCGACACACTCCGTATCGAGCCGCGGGTGCCGGACTCATGGCCGGAGTTTACCATCGAGTACCGATTCGGGAATGCGTTGTATGAGATCACCGTGCACGAGCCCGCAGCCATTCGAGATGGCGCTGCGGAAGTCAGCATGGATGGAGCGGTGATGGAGGGGGGTACGATTCCGCTCCTGGCGGATGGGCAGAAACACATCGTGGTCGTGCGTCCCGGACGTGGAGCGTGACCGGCAGCACCTAACCGGTCACACGCGGGACGCGACCTAGCCGATCATCATGCCGTTGACGTGGCCGGGCGGAGGAACGAGGACGTTCGAGCCCGCTACGAAGAACGGGGGGTGGTTGCCGTCGAGCAGACGCAGCGCCAGCAGTCGGCTGCCATCGCCTGTCTTGCCGAGCATCTGCACGACCTCGGCCATGCCGCCGGTGCAGAGTACCTGGTCGCCCACCTTGAGCGTCCGCTCCGTTCCGCTCACCCAGTCCGGGCGACTCGTCATATCGACCCGCAGGTCCTCCGGCTTGGCCCGGCGCTGGCTGTTCATGAACTGCGACATTGGCGTGCCTCCGTAATCGTTGATATCCACCAATATAACAGCGATACGCCGATATCCATCCATCCGTCTGAAAACACGGGTGTCGCCGGGATCACGTCTGTCCCATGCCGGAGACCTGGAAGATCGCCGGCACGGGCATCGGACTCCCGCTCATCCGCCGTGACTCATCCGCCAGGAATGCCAGCACATGACTGGCGATCGAACTCTCCAGCGAGCTCATTACGTGGCTGTGCGCACCCGTCACGAGGTGCTCGTACAGCGTGCGCAGCAGGGCCAGGTCGCCACCGCCATGATGGTCATCGGCGCACGGCACGGGGATCACCTCTGTTTTCACCTCCCTGCGGCCCGAGAGGGGCGTAACGGTCAGTCGGCCGTGCACGAGATCCCCATTGATCTCCGCGTCGTCGAGCAGCACGGTGATGAGCCGCGTGTTCTCGGCGCTGAGTCCGTACAGCCCGAACGTTGCATGGATACCTGACTCGAACTGGATGGTGACCGTCTGGTTGTCACACACGTTGTTGTCCGAGCGCCAGACGCAGCGGCCGTACTGGCCCGTCTCGATCGCGCGCCGGCGGGCCTCCACACCGGCCTCCACCGGCGCAATCACGTCATAGGGCCAGCCGCCCCGATCGTGCACGTAGAACTTCGTGGCGCTGTAGCGGCAGGTGTCCTGAAGCGGACAGTCCACGCACCGGTCGGTCGATTCAGGCGGCGCGTTGCGTTCACTGAAGTACTCGAGCGCGCCGAATGAACTGACGAACGCGGGGCGGTCCTTCTCCATCAGCCAGGCGATGATGTCCAGATCGTGGGAGCTCTTCGTCAGCACGATCGGCGCGGTGTCCTCGCGCCGGCGCCAGTTGCCGCGCACGTAGCTGTGCGCGAAGTGCCAGTGCCCGATGTTCTCGATGAGGCGGATGTTCCTCACCAGCCCGTACTGCCGCGATGCGACGATCTGCTTTAGCGTCCTGAACATCGGCGAGTAGCGCAGCACGTGCGCCACGAATATCCGGTTGCGGTGGGTCTGCTGTACGTCGAGCAGCGCGAGACAGTCCGGCAGGGATGTCGCGATCGGCTTCTCCAGCAGCACGTCATAGCCCGCCCGGGACACCGCGGCGCAGATCGTGTAATGCGTCACATCCGGAGTGCAGATGAACGCGATGTCCGCAACGCGTGGTGCAACCAGGAAATCATCCAGGCTCCTGAATACGTGGGCAGCCGGCACATCGTGCTGTTTCGCGAATGAGGTGCGCCGCAACTCATCCGGCTCCACCACCGCTGCCACCTTCCAGCCGATGTCCTTCGTCCGCATCAGCTCGGCGAACACCTGGTTCCCGCGAGCGCCCGCCCCGATGATCACTGCGCGCAGCACCTCACCCGGTGTCCTCGATGGTTCTGTACCGCTTTCGTCCACTGCCTCTCCCGTTCTGATTCTTCTCCACCAGCCGGCCTTCTGCTCATGCAGCATTCCCGCCAGCGCAACCGCAAACGTCAGACTGACACGCCGGCCGCCCCGGCGCCAGCGCGGCCGCTCATGTTGACAGGTCATGAGTGCCTCCCGCTTGGCATACCCCCTGTCCCTATTTAGATTCGTCCGCACACTTCACTCGGAGGAATGATGCCCGCGAGCTCCAAGGCCCTGACCACCGTTGCCTGCGGATGCGGTACGGTGCACGACACACGAGGCGACACCTCACGCAAGGCCGTCGGTGTCGATCCCGACCGGCGCGACCGCAACCTGAAGCGACTGCGGCGTATCGAGGGCCAGGTCAGGGGCCTTCAGAAAATGATCGGCGAGGATCGCTATTGCGCGGATATCCTCATCCAGATCTCATCGGTGCAGGAAGCGCTGCGCAGTGTCGGGCGTGAGCTCATGCGCAACCATCTGAAGCATTGTGCCGCATCGGCGATCCGGTCGGGTGAGGCCGACGCGGAGGCGATGTATGACGAATTGATCGACCTGATGTACAGGAACCTGCGGTGACGGCGCGGTCGCGGCCAATTGCATGCAGGCGGCCGGCTGGCAGAATACAATAAGTCGCGTATTTCGAGACCTTCGTAGTCGCCCTCCCGAGTTTTCCACATTGTGTACCTCTCCATAAGTCGGTGCGTGTTCGCCGCTTAGCTGGCCGCCCGGGAATCGGCGGCTGACGGCACGCAGACTGCCTTGAGAGGAGGCACCCCGGAGTCAGCGCCCGTGGAGGATCAGCGGTCCGAGACCGCGGATTGGGCGGCGTCAAGAATCAGCACAGGAAGACCAGGCGATGAAGCCGAGAACGCACTTCTGGAGCGGTGTGGCGTTTTGCGCCCTGCTGCTGTTCGGAGCGACGACGCATGCGAGCGCCCAGGCCTCGCTGCATCTTGCTTCGACGGAATCGACCGGGGCCAGTCGCAGCAGCTTTACGGCTGCGGATTATGCGATTGCAGAATCGGGATTCGCTCGGGAGCAGTTACGGAACAGTCGAGTGCGGCGTGCGCAGGTGAATGCGCGTCCCGTGATACAGCGACTGTTCAAGGACAGGAACCTGCGGCATCCGGCGGCCGAGGTTTTCGTACGTGTGTTCAAGCGTGACCGCGAGCTCGAGGTCTGGGTGCGGTCTGTGGACAGCTCACGCTTTCAGCTGCTGAAGACGTATGGCATCTGTGCGGCGGCGGGCAAGCCGGGTCCGAAACGTCGCCAGGGCGACGAGCAGGTTCCGGAAGGTTTCTATCATATCGACCTGTTCAATCCGAACAGCAACTACCACCTCTCGATGCGTGTCAACTATCCGAATGCGTCCGATCGTGCGGCGAATCCGGGTGGTCGTCTGGGAGGCGACATCTACATCCATGGCGATTGTGTGTCCGCAGGGTGTCTCGCCATGACCGACGAGGGGATCGAGGAGTTGTACTGGCTCGGTATCGAGGCTCACGCGATGGGCCAGAGCCAGATCCCGATCCACATCTTCCCGGCGCGTCTCGACGCTGCCGGGATGAAACAGATGAAGGATGTGTTCGCGGACCAGCCGGACCTGCTGAAGTTCTGGAAGACGCTTCAGCCGGGCTACGAATATTTCGAGAAGAACCAGCGTTTGCCGCAGGTGATGGTGGACGCGGGCGGAACCTATCGGTTCGACGGCTGATTTCCGCCGGCCGATGTTGCAACGGGAGAGCCCCTGCGAAAGCAGGGGCTCTCGTGTTTTGGGGCGGCAGACCTGGAACCCACAATGCAGAATGGCGCGTCGGGAAATGCGCGAGTCCGGCACGGCACCGCTACCGAGGGCCGGGCGGGACCCGCCGCTGCGGCGATGAGCCATTCTGCATTGTGGGTTCCAGGTCCGCTACCCAACGATGGACGCCGCCCGGGTGTCCCTCATCATGGAGACGCCGGTGTACGGTGTCGGTCTCCGGCTCAACGGCCTGGACCGGCGCGCAGACCCCTTTCCGGGATGGAACGCATGGACGTAGCGCTGCACGCACTGAACCGCTTCGGTCTCGGGGCCCGCATCGGCGAGCGGAGCGGCATGACGGATCCGCGCGGCTGGGTGCTGGACCAGTTGAGGCGACCGCCGCCCCTGCTCGCCCCGGACCGGCTCGCCGGCGCGGATCCATTCGCCGCGTTGCGCGAGGTACGCGCGGCGCAGGCAGCCGGCGATATGGCGGCGCTCGCGCGGGCCCGTCGCGGCATGACGCGCATCGTCGCCGCGGAGATGGAGGCGGCGCTGACGCGGCGGCTCGAAACGGACGCTCCCGTGCTGGAGCGTCTGGTATCGTTCTGGTCGAATCATCTCTGCGTGTCGTCCGCCGGCAAGGTCGTCGTGACCGCTCTGGCCGGCGCGTACGAACGGGAAGCGATCCGGCCTCATGTACTGGGCCGTTTCGAGGACATGGTCCTCGCCTCCGCGTCGCACCCGGCGATGCTCACGTATCTCGACAATGCACAGTCCATCGGGCCGCGATCGCGGGCTGCGCAGCAGCGTCGCCCCGGCGCGCAGCGCGCCGTCAGGGGCCTGAACGAGAATTATGCGCGCGAGCTGCTGGAGCTGCACACGCTCGGTGTCGACGGCGGCTACACGCAGCAGGATGTCCAGGAACTCGCGCGCGTGCTCACGGGCTGGACGGTGGCGGGCCTGCCGGGGCGGGCGCGCGCGGGAGATGACAACCTGCGTTTCGCATTCGAGCCGCTGCTCCACGAACCGGGCGCGAAGGTTGTGCTCGGCGTTCGCTATGCCGAAGCGGGCATCGAGGAGGGTCGCCGGGCCATTCGCGATCTGTGCCGGCATCCAGCCACGGGTCGTTTCATCGGGCACAAGCTGGTCCGTCATTTTATCGCGGACGAGCCGCCACAGGCGGCGGTTGATGCGGTCGCGCGCGTGTTCACCGACACGGAAGGCGATCTGCGCGCGACGGTCGCAGCGCTCGTCGAGCGCACGGAGGCATGGAACGGCGTGGAGCGCAAGTTCCGCACGCCGCAGGACTGGGTGGTGGCAGTGCTGCGGGCACTGGACGCAGGCCGCGCGGCCACGCTGCCTGCGCAGCTGCGCCAGCTGCGTCATCCGCTGTGGTCGCCGCCGGCGCCGAACGGGTTCGGTGACACCACCCGGGAATGGGCTGATCCCGACTCACTGCTGAACCGCGCGGAGCTGGCTCGCACCATCGCGCGACGCATGCCGCCCGGTTTCGATCCGCGCACGCTGCTCGATGTCGTGGAAACGACGGCCGCGGATCCGCTGCGCAGTGTGCTTGCCGACGCCCGCATATCTGTTGACGAACGCATCTCACTCGCGGTGGCCGCGCCCGCATTCCAGTGGAGGTAGGTATGGACCGTCGAGACTTCGTCCGGAACATGTGCCTGGGCGGCATCGCCACGTTCGGGTTCCCGACCGTGAGCTTTGCGCACATCCGCCAGCCCGGCCGCCTGGTGTTCGTGCTGCTGCGCGGCGGCTTCGATGGTCTGGCCGCTGTGGTGCCATATGGCGACCCCTCGTATCGCAGTCTGCGCGGCGCGCTGGCGTTCGACACGTCCGATGTGAATGCCCTCGATGACACGTTCGGTCTCGCCCCGGGCCTCGCGCCGCTGCGCGCGTTCTGGGATGATGACGAGCTCGTCGTGCTGCATGCGATGGCGATACCCTGGCGCACGCGCAGCCACTTCGATGGACAGGCCATACTGGAGACGGGTCTGGACCGGCCGATCGGCGCGTCCGACGGCTGGCTCAACCGTCTGCTCCAGGTGATGCCGGGCGACCGCTCGGGCATCGCGATCGCCGCCGGCATGCCGCGCTCCATGGTCGGTTCTCATGCGGTGCAGACCTGGTCGCCGGCGCAGCTCGGCGTCGTAAGCGACGAATACCTCGAGCGCCTCGCCTCGCTGTATCGCGCCGATGGCACCCTGCACGGTCCGTTCGAGGCGGCGCTCCAGCAGCAGGATGCGGTCGGTGAAGAGGCCATGGCGGGAGGCGGTGCACGGCGCGGCGGCATCACACCGCTGATGCGTGCTGCTGCGCGCATACTGCGACAGGACACCGGGCCCAATGTGGCTGCCGTCGAGTTCAGCGGGTGGGATACGCACGCGAACCAGGGATTGGCGGGCGGCGCGCTCGACCGGCTGCTGGGCCAGCTGGCCGAGGGGCTCGTGGCGTTCCGGACGGAGATGGAAACGGCATGGCGGGACACGACGGTCGTCGTGATGACGGAGTTCGGTCGTACCGCGAGGCCGAACGGCACACGCGGTACGGATCACGGCACTGCAGGCGCAGGTTTCGTCATCGGTCCGCGCATCGCGCGTTCAGCGGTGCTCTCCGACTGGCCGGGTCTCGGCGGCAGCGCCCTCTACGAGGGGCGCGACCTGAAGCCGACGCTGGATACGCGCGCGGTGCTCAAGGGTGCCATCGCGGCGACGTTCGATCTGACCGCCACGCAGGCGGACCGCGTATTCCCGGACTCCGCTGGAGTGCGCGGCCTGTATGATATGATGGGTTGACCCACGGTGCGGAGCGCGTCAGGCCACGACGCGGTTCCGTCCGTTCTTCTTCGCGCGATACATGGCCTTGTCGGCAGCCTTCACCACGGCGTCCGTCGTGGGATTGCGGCCATCGACCCCCGCGAGCCCGACGCTGATGGTGACACCGATGCGGCGGTCGTTGCCGTTTCGCGTGCCGCGCCGCCGCTCGCCTTCCTCCTTCTGCGGCCGCGGCTGTCTGCGCAGCGTGAACTTCGCGGCGGCCACCGCCTCGCGAACCTGCTCGACGTGGGGCAGCGCCTCCGCCTTCGTCTTGCCCGGGAAGACGATGGTGAACTCCTCGCCGCCGGACCGGTACGCCCTGCCGCCTCCGCTCACGGACGCCAGCCGCGTTGCGACCATGCGCAGCACCTCATCGCCGACATCGTGTCCGTAGCGGTCGTTGAACGACTTGAAATGGTCCACGTCCACGATCGCCACGGTGTACGGCGGGCGCAGCGCCGACAGCGTCTGTGACAGCACCCGCCGGGCAGGGAGGCCCGTCAGGTCATCGTGAAACGCCATCATGTACGACGACTCCACCAGCGTGATGATGAGGATCAGGCCGGCCGCGAGTATCCAGAGGCCGCGCGCGGTAGACGCGGCCGGCGCCGCAATGGCGAACAGCCCGGCGATGGCCGCCCATCCCAGCCCTGCGTCCGTCGCCCGTTGGCGGTAGAGTGCGATGCCGGAGAGCGCGCCAAGGCCTGCAACGGCTGCGAGCAGTGCTACCTGCTCCAGGCCCGTCCAGCTGGTGTAGATCGCGTCGATGAACTGGTACGTGAGGATGAACCGGACATCCGCGTGCGCGAAGATCAGGGCGGCCGCTGCTCCACCGATCACCAGTGCGATTGCCACCGTCTGCAGGGCAACGACACGCCCGGCAACGTTGCGATCCACGGAGAACGAGAGCGCGGCCACGAGCAGGGGCAGCAGCACTGCCACCAGCGTCGATACCGTGGCATCGGCGCCGAACGCATTCTCGTGCAGCACTGCGTGCAGGCCGAGCAGGAGCAGCGCGGTGAGCAGCACGCGGCTGCGATGCATGCGCCACGCGAGCAGCACTGTGACTGCGAGCGCAACCATCGGATAGCCGCGTGATGCCTGACCGAGCATGTCGGCGTACGGCATCCACAGCAGGAGTGCTCCGGCGGCGGCGATCGTCAGCGCACCGGGCGCGATCAGTGTGAACAGCGTCTTCATCGACACAATAATGTCACCCGGAAACCCGTGGACGATGT
>JAGTUV010000054.1 GCA_018224305.1 Gemmatimonadota bacterium | reverse complement strand
CGCTGTCGTTCGAGGGAGGCGCGGCCGGTTCGCTCGAGCTGCGGACGCGTGCCGGCGAGGATGATGAGATGCGCGCGGTCGGCGAACTGTCGCTGGTCAGCGCGCGGCTGGCTGTCGACGATGAGGCCGGCGACGGCGAGCGCGCGATCATGATCGCGGCCCGGCGCACATATCTCGATCTGGTCACACGGCTGGCGGAACGCGTGTTCGGCATGAACAATGTGTCGATTCCCTTTGATTTCCTGGATGTCACGGGCCGTTACGACGAGCGGCTCGGTGAGCACAGCGCCCTGGAAGTGAGCGCATTACTGCAGCTCGATGCGTTGCAGGGTGACGTGCCGGACGTCGTGCATGGTGTGCGCGCGCGGTGGGGCAGTGGCCTGGCCCGCGCATCGCTGCTCACGCCCGTGCGCGGGCGGCGCTCGCGTCACACCATCGGCATCTCCACGTTCGCGTCACGTGTGCGTACCGCTGAGGCTGAGGAGTCCGACCTGAGCGCGCCCACTGTCTCGCCCTCCAGCAATGCGCTGACTCATCTGTTGCTGCGCGGCGAAATCGAGCGCGGCGACGACGATGCGTGGGCGGCAGGTTATGAGGTGTCCCACGCGCATGTCGACTATACGGGGCCTGCGCCCCGCGCCTCGCTGCGATCACCTCCCGCGAACGACACGCTCGTGATCGGGGGCTCGCTCGTGCGTGCAGCGTTGTGGCTGGAGCGACGATGGCAGATTGGCAGCGTTGCACTGAGCGGCGGCACGCGCATCGAGACGGGCTCGGGCGTGGTCGAAATGTCGCCGGTGCGAGTGGCCCCGCGCATTGCGGCGCGCTGGCAGCCCGGGCCAGGGACGAGTGTGTCGACGGCATTCGCTCGCAGCTTCCAGTACGAACAGGCGATCGCACCTGCGGGAGTCTCGCCGCTCGAGAACTTCGCGTCGGAGCTGCTCTGGGTTGTTGCGAGCGATGAAGTTCCGGTGCTGAGATCGAGCATCGCCACGGCAGGAGCGGAGCACTGGCTGTCGAGCCGCTGGCTCGTCGGCGCGACGGCATGGGTGCGCCGAAGCAGCGGCGTTGCTCATGCCGATCCGACGCCGGGACTCGATGTTGGTCGGCGTGCATTCGTCACCGGCGGGGCGAATGCACACGGCGTCGATATATCCATCCGCCGCCTGGCCGGTCGCTGGACAGGTTCCCTGGCGTACAGCCGTACAGTTGCAGCGGCGACGGCTGCCGGCTTCGCTTTCCCTGCCGACGAGGATCGGCGCAACGTGTTCGATCTGACCAGCGTGATGCAGCTGGGGCGCGGCTGGGTGTGGAGTGCGGCGTATACACATGCAACGGGTTCACCCTATACACGCGTCCACCTGGGTGAAATGGACTGCGGTGAGGATGGTGTCTGTGTCTGGCGCGTGCCGCCGTCGCGCGGCCAGTTCAATGCCCACCGGCGGGCGGCCGCGAGCACGCTCGATTTCTCGTTCGACTGGTCCAGGCGAATGCGCAGCTGGACGCTCGGCGGGTTCGTTCAACTGCGCAATGTGCTGGGGTCGGACAGCCAGGGCCGCTACGCAGGATACGAGCCGCCTCACTGCCAGGGTGTGTGCGAGAATGGCGGCACTGACGTCGAGGGACACGACACGTTCCATCCGGGTCTGCCGCGCCTGCCGCTGATCGGCTTCCGCGTCACGTTCTGACATGACCGACGTGACCACACTCTTCCACGAGCACCACGAGTCGCTGTGGCGCTTTCTCACCCGCCTCACGGGCGACCCCGACCTGGCCGCCGATGCCGCACAGATGGCGTTCATTCGCTGCGTCGAGACACCGCCGGCGCCGGACAACATCCGCGCGTGGCTGTTTCGCGTCGGGCGGAACGCCGCACTCGAGGCGGCACGCACGGACACGCGAAGAACTCGACTGCTCGCAGGTGGGTCGGCGCGCGTGCCCCATTCCGATCCGTTTCCGGCGGCCGACGAGGAATATGCCACTGCCGATCGCGTGCGCCGCGTCCACACGGCACTCGCGCGACTGAACGTGAGAGACCGCACCGTGCTGCTCATGCGCGAAGAGGGATTCGCACACCGCGAGATTGCCGAGGCCGTTAATACTACGACGGGCTCGGTCGGAACCATCGTTGCCCGCGCCCTCGAAAAGCTGGCAACCGAACTGCGCCTCGATGGGGAGTTGCCGACATGAACATGCAATCGGATCGCCTCCACGTGACCGACGACGTCCTCGTCCGGATCGTCGATGACGCGGCCTTTACGCAGGAGCAGTCGCTGGCACGGTCGCATCTCGCCGGGTGCAGCACATGCACGGAACGGCTGAGCGCCATCGAACGCCGCACCCATGCGTTGCGCGCATTGCTTCATGAGGCCGATCCCGCGATGCCACCCATGCAGCCACCGGTGCCAGGGACCGGCGGCCGGCTGCACATGGTGTCGGCACCACCGATGCGCCATCGTCCCCGCGTCTGGCTGAAAGCCGCGGCCGTGCTGCTGCTGATCGCCGGTGCCGCTGTCATGGCAACGCCCGCCCGCGCACGTGTGCTCGACTGGATTCGTGACACATTCCGGTCGCCAGCGCCCGTTGGAGCGCCTGCCGAATCCGAAAGCGCCAGCCCGTCGAGTGTCGAGTTCGTGCCGGAAGGCGACGAGTTGGTCATCCACATCATGGATGCAGGCGGTGGCGGCGAGTTGCGCATTCGCCCGCACGACCGTGCCTCTGTCACGGCGCGTGCGCTGAATGCCACCGGCCGTGTGGAGCTGCTGGTGCTGCCTGACGGCCTGCGCATTGTAAATACGGGCGCCCGCGCGACCTACGAAGTGGCCGTGCCGGCACGGCTGATCCGCATCAGTGTGCAGATCGGAGAGGACAGACGTATCGAGCTGGACGGGAGACAACTCCCGCAGGTGATACCGATCGATGTGCCGGCAGGTCCCATCAGCATCGCCGGTCAGCCGGTACCGGCTGCTCCGTTCAGTCGGTGAGGGTCATCCGCATCGCGCCGCCCGTGTCCTGCCGTCGCGCCTACTCCGACCGCAGCGCGTTCAGCGGCTGCACGCGTGCGGCGCGCCGTGCCGGCAGCCAGCACGCGACCAGGGCGATAGCTGCGAGCAGTGTCGGCACGGCGGCGAATGTGACGATGTCGTGCGCGCGCGTCTCGTACAGCAGCGCGGCGAGCGGGCGCGCGAGCACGAGGGCGGCGAGCATGCCAATGCCGAGCCCGGCCGCGGTCAGCAGCATCGACTGGCCGACGACCATGGCGACCACATCGCGCGCGCGTGCGCCGAGTGCCATGCGGATCCCGATCTCCTGCCGGCGCTGGCCGACCGTGTACGCGGTCAGGCCGTACACGCCGACGCCGGCGAGCAGCAGTGCGACGGCCGCGAAGAACGTGAAGAAGGCCGAGTACAGCCGCGGCAGCGCGATCGTCTGCGCGACCCGCTCCTCCATCGCACGGAACGCGGGCGGCGGCAGCGCCGGATCGATGGTGCGCACGGCATCGCGCACGCTCGTGCCGACAGCGCTCGCCGGCCGTTCGGTCCGCACCACGAACGTCACGCTCCGCGTGCCGACCTGCGCGGTCGTGAAGAACATCTCGACGATCGGGGCACTGCCCAGCCCGCGGTCCCGTGCATCCGCGACGACGCCGACGATCTCCGCGCGCTGCTCGCCGCCGAACCCGAGCCGCGCACCGATGGCGCTGCCTCCCGGGAAGTGGCGGCGCTGGAACTCCTCGTTCACGACGATGCTGTTCACGCCGCCCGCACGATCGTCCGCGGTGAAGCTGCGGCCCGCCACGATGCGCATGCCCATCACGTCGAAGTAGTTCGGGGACACCATGCGGTACCACGACCCGCCCGGGTTCTCGTCGGGACCGAGCACGCGACCCTCGATCTCGAACCCCGTGTCGGAATCGCCCTGCGTCATCGGCAGCCGCGACGTGACCGCCACCTCCTGCACGCCCGGGATCGCCGCGACCGGCTCGGTTGCCTGATCGATGAACGCGCGCAGCTCGTCGTCGCCCGGGTAACGTGCGGGCGGCAGGAAGTACTCGCCGGTGACCAGACCCCGCGGCTGGAAGCCGGGGTCGACCTGCTGGAGCCGCGACAGACTGCGCAGCGTCAGCCCAGATCCGATGAGGAGCATGAGCGCGATCGCGACCTCCGCGACGACCAGTGCGCTGCGCCCGCGACGTCGCCCCGGCGACGTGCGGTGTCCGCCGGAATCCTTCATCAGCTCAGCCAGGCGTCCGCGCGCCGTGTACAGCGCCGGTCCGAGCGCGGCGCCGACAGCGGCGAGGATGCCGGCCATCAGCGCGAACAGCAGTGCGGCCCCGTCGACCCGGACCTGTTCGATGCGCGGAGTGCCTTCGGGTGCCAGCGCGGTCAGCAGATCGACGGCCCAGAGCGCGAGCAGTGCGCCCGCGGCCGCACCGACCACGCCGAGCACCGCCGTCTCGACCAGCATCTGCCGCACAATCGCGCCGCGGCCCGCGCCCAGAGCGGTGCGGATGGCCAGTTCGCGCTCGCGCACTCCGGCGCGCGCGACCAGCAGGTTGGCCACGTTCACGATCGCGATCAGCAGCAGCAGCGCGACCGCAACCGAGAGTGCGATCAGTGCAGGCCGCGTGCTCGCGAGCAGGTCATCCTTCAGCCCGACGACGTTGAAGTCGACGTCGCGATTGGTACTGTGCTCCGCAGCCAGCCGCGCCGCCACCGTCGCGGCCTCGGCCGTCGCCGTCGTCGCATTCACGCCCGGCTTCAGCCGACCCAGCACGCGGATCGTGTAGCAGCCGCGGCCGCACGTCGCCGTGTTCAGCACGCGCGCGCGCCATACCTGCGCATCGGCGAACAGCGGGTCCCGGAAGCCTTCCGGCATGACGCCCACGATCTCGTGCGCGACATCGTTCAACCGGATCGTGCTTCCGACCGCGTTCCGCTCGCCGCCGAACACGCGCTGCCACAACTCGTGGCCGAGCACGACCACTGGCGTCGCACCCGGCTGCTCCGTAGCCGGGTGGAAAGGCGCGCCCAGCGCCGGCTGCACGCCGACCACGTCGAAGTATCCGGACGTGACGATCGCGCCCTCGAGCGCCTCCGCGCCATCCTCTGTCGCCATGGCCGGGCCCCAGTCGCCGACCGCCGCCAGCGCCTCGAACGAGGACGTCTGCTCACGCAGGTCCATGAAGTCCGGCGGCGTGAACCACTCGCGCTCCGGTCCGCCGCGCCGCGTCAGGTCCTGCCAGACCATGACCATCCGGTCGGAGTCAGGGTAGGCCAGCGGCCGCAGCAGCAGCGCGTTCACAACCGCGAAGATTGCGACTGCCGCGCCAATCGCGATCGCGAGTGTCGCGACGACCGTGAGCGAGAAACCCGGCGCGCGGTAAAGCGCGCGCCAGGCGTAGCGGATTTCCGACATGAGGTTTGCCATGCGGGGCTGTTCAGGGAAGCTCCGTGCCTCGCAGGAGGCGCGGCCGCAACACGGTGCGGGGGCGCACGATAGACGCCCGGGGGGG
>JAGTUV010000053.1 GCA_018224305.1 Gemmatimonadota bacterium | reverse complement strand
GGTGGGTGGGGGTGTGGGCTACTGAGGGCCTGCCGCTCCCAACCCCTGTCGCATCCCAGGGCAGCCGGGCGGAGCGCACCAACGCTACCCATCCCTCTCCCACTTCCTCTCCCAACCTGACTATTGGCGTCTGACCCCGAATTCCGTTAAATTAAACAGGTTAGGGGCCAGATCGAGGTCGCTGCCGCCCGCGACGTGCGAAATCGCAAGCGCATGTCAGGGCGGTTTCTATTAACCGGGGGGAATCCCCTCACTGGAGAGGATGAATGGCGAAGCAGGAATCCATTGAGGTGGAAGGTGTCGTAACCGAAGTATTGCCGGACCAGAACTTCAGAGTGAAGCTGGAGAACGGACACGTCGTGCTCTGCTATGCAAAGGGCAAGATGTCGAAGTTCAAGATCCGCGTTCTCGCAGGAGACCGCGTAACGGTCGAGCTGTCACCGTACGATCTGTCACGGGGCCGCATTACCTACCGCCACAAGGGCGACGCGCCGCGGCCGGGCGCTTAGGACAAGAGGAAAAGAGTCATAGTGAGTTCAAGTCAGGGACATACACCCGCGGGCAGGCCCGCGGGTACAGGGAATTCGAATGCCGGCGATGCAGGTCGTGCCGGCAGCTTTCGTGAGTTGGGGCTGAATGCAGAGCTGATGCAGGCGGTGGAGGATCTGGGCTTTACGAAGCCTACGCCTGTGCAGGCGGATGCCATCCCGCCCGCGCTCGCCGGCCGCGATGTGCTCGCGTGCGCGATGACGGGCAGCGGCAAGACGGCGGCATTCCTGCTGCCGATCATGCAGCGCCTGAAGGATCGTCCGACCGGTCGCACGCGCGCGCTCATTCTGAGCCCGACGCGCGAGCTGGCCGCACAGACGCACCAGCACTTCGAGGACCTCGCGAAGCACTCGCGTATTCGCGGGGCCGCGGTCTTCGGCGGTGTCGGCATGAAGCCGCAGGAGGACGCATTCCGTCGCGGCGTCGAGATCATTGCCGCCACACCAGGCCGGCTGCTCGACCACATGCAATACGATTATGCGAAGCTGGCGGATATCGAGATCCTCGTTCTGGACGAGGCCGACCGCATGCTGGACATGGGCTTTCTGCCGGATATCAAGCGCATCATGAGGCAGCTGCCAGCGAAGGCGCGGCAGACCATGCTGTTCTCCGCGACGATTCCCGCACCGATCCTCGAGCTGTCGCGCACGTTGCTCGACAATCCCGCACGGATCGCAGTCGAGCGCAGGCAGGCACCGGCGACGGGTGTCACACAGACGCTCTATCCCGTGCCGTCGAACCTCAAGGTGGAGTTGCTCATCGAGCTGCTGCGCCGCGATGAGATCGGCAACGCCATCGTGTTCTGCCGTACCAAGCACCGCTCGAACCGCCTCGCCGAGAAGATCGAGCGGGCTGGATTCGAGACGGCGCGGATCCACGGTAACCGCAGCCAGAATCAGCGGACGGAAGCGCTAGCGGGATTCAAGAGCGGTCTCTACCGGGTGCTGGTCGCGACGGATATCGTCGCGCGCGGCATCGACGTTGAAGCGCTCGAACATGTCGTGAACTTCGACGTGCCCAATGTCCCGGAGGATTACATCCACCGTGTCGGTCGTACTGCACGCGCGGAGGCGACCGGTGACGCGTTCACGTTCGTGTCGCCCGACGAGGAGAACGACATGCGGGCAATCGAGCGCGCGGTCGGACGCCGGATCGAGCGGCGGCAGGTCGAGGGCTTCGACTACACCGCGAAGACCACCGAGAAGCTCGAGGTCCCGATCGGCGACCGGATCGCGGAGATCCGGGCGCGCAAGAAGGATGAGCGCTCCCGCGCACGCGCGAACGCCGAGAAGAAGGCGGCGCGTCAGGCGTCCGGCGGCAGCATGTCCGGCAGCATGTCCGGCGGCACGTCGGGTGGCAGCGCAACGGGTGGCAGAGCATCGTCGCGAACCAGCGACGACGCCGCGCCGCGCAGGCGCCGCCGCCGGGGCGGACGCAGCGGTCAGGGTGGTTCGGGTTCGCAGTCGTCCGCGGCCTGAACAACAGCGTCCTGCAGATCCGCACCTGTCGCAGACCGTGACGTTCACCCGGGTCGACCGGGTGCCGTCCGGTCGACCCGCACATTACGGATACGGCAGCGGCCGTCGCGTCCATCGCGGCGGCCGTTTCCGTGTTGGGTCCTGTCCTCTTCACGCGTCGGGCAGCCCCACGATCCGCATCAGTGCGAGCGCATTGGTCGAAGTCGCCAGACCATCCCGCAGCAGGTAATCGAAATTCAGTGTCGATTCGCCGTCCACATCATCGAATCGCTCGCTGAAGTGCACGAGTCGCGCGGCTTCGGAGAGTGCGGGCTCCTCGGCGAGGTCGAGGTCATGGGTTGTTGCGGCACCGATCGCACCGGTATCCACCAGGTGACGGATGACACGGGTGGCTGCTATCCGTCGCTCCGCCGTGTTCGTCCCGTGCAGTATCTCGTCCAGCAGGAACAGCACCGTTGCGTTGCCCTCGCCTCGAACCCGATGCGCGGCGTCCACGATCTGCTTCAAGCGCTCCAGTTCAGCCATGAAGTACGATACGCCGCGCGCCAGTGAGTCCTGCACGCGGATGCTCGTGTGCACGTCCAGCCGCGGTATCCGCAGCGCTGCGGCGCAGACGGGCGCGCCGGCCTGCGCCAGCACGACGTTCAGGCCGAGCGCACGCAGCAGCGTGCTCTTGCCCGACATGTTCGAGCCGGTGACCAGCAGAAAGGTACCGGGTGGCCCGACGTGCACATCGTTATGCACCCGCACGTCGTCGGCGATCAGCGGATGACCGAGCAGCGTCGCTTCGAGCATGCCGTCCGCAGACTGCGGATACACCCATGCAGGTTGATCATGCGCCAGTGTTGCAAGCGCACCCAGTGCCTCCACTTCGCCCAGTGCGCTCAACCAGTCACGCACGGCAGCGCCGTGTGCGCTCTGCCACGTCTCCAGTGCCAGAAGCACGTGGATATCCCACATCGTAAGCAGGAACACCGGCACGTGCATGCTCGACGTCCGCAGGTCCGCACGATGCATGAGGTTCCGGAGCGAACGCAGCTGACGGTCCGCCGGTATGTTGTCCCGCACCAGACGCGCCGACACGGCCTGCAGGAGCGGGCTCGTGAAGGAAGCTTCGGCGACGGCGCGCATCATGTCGGGGTAATACGTGAACAGCGGCTCGCGACCGAACGCCTGATCGAACGTGCTGCGCGCACGGGCGCCGACAGTCATATAGATGGCGAGTGTCGCAAGCAGCGGAATCAGCCACAGCGACGTGTCGATCGCGCCCGTGAGGTGGGCAATGGCCAGCGACCATGTTGCCGCGGGCAGCAGCCATGCGCTCACGCGGAGCCACAACCTGCCGTTCGCCCAACCAGGCGATTCCGCCCACTCGAGGAAGCGCTCGATATCACGGTAACGCACCTTGCGTGCGGCACGGCCATGCAGCGCCAGCGTGTCGCGCAGCTCGTGCATCGGTGACAGCTCCCGCACGGCCGCGTTACGTTCGCGTACAACGTCGGGCGCGGCCGCCGACAACAGCCAGTCATCGAGGGCAATGGCGCCGAAGGGTGTAGCCACCGGTCCCAGGATCTGCGACAGCGATGCCCGGCCGTACAGGTCGAGATCGGCCGCGTATGCGTGACCCTCGATCGGTCGCGACGGAGGCCGGACTGGTAGCCGGTCCCAGCGGCGGGCCAGGCGGTCGAGGCCTCCCTCGTTGAGGGAGGCGAGGTCCGCGAACCACTGCTCCCGCTCACGCGTGCGTCGATGCAGGATGACGAGCGCAATGAACCCCGCGGCTACGAGGGCTGTCATCGCGAACAACAGCGCAGAAGGGGTGCGCTCCACCACCAGGCCCATCGCGATCAGAACGATGAACGTGGCGATCCGGCCATGTGACAGCAGGCGCGAACGACGCGCGAGATCATCGCGCTGGCGCGTGAAGCGCGCCGCGCGCGTGCGGTAGGTCGCGGCCGGGTCGTGAGCGGAATCAGCGGTTTCGTGCATGGCC
>JAGTUV010000052.1 GCA_018224305.1 Gemmatimonadota bacterium | reverse complement strand
GTGTATTCGCTGGACGCGACGGTGTTCCAGGAGTTCGTCAACCAGATGATGACGTTGCTGGACGCCGGCGGCGACAGTGCGAGGGAGGATGGGGATCGCGAATGACGAGTCGATGGCTCAGCCCGGTGGTGATCGGCGCGATGCTGATCTTTGTGGCGGTTGTCTATCCGTCGCTGCCGGCGGAAGTGCCGACGCACTGGAATTACCGCGGGGAGGTGGATGGCTGGTCGAGCCGGGAGTGGGGCGCGTTCTTCGCGCCGGTGCTGGCGACAGCGTTGTGGCTTCTGCTGACACTGCTGCGGAAAGTGGATCCGCGTCGCCGCAACTACGAGCGGTTTGACGCGACGTTCTGGCTGATCGTGAACCTGGTTGTCATGTTCCTCGGAGCGATGCACGTGCTGGCGCTGGGCAGCGCGCTTGGATGGGGAATCGACATGACGCGCTGGGTGCTGGTACTTCTGGGTCTGATGTTCGCCGGGCTGGGCAATTACATGCCGCGACTCCGCTCGAACTGGTGGATGGGTGTGCGGACGCCATGGACACTGGAGAGTGAGACGGTGTGGCGGGCGACGCATCGGGTCGCCGGGTACACGTTCGTGGCCGGCGGACTGGTGGCGATCGTGGCGGCATTGCTGCCAACGGGGCTTGCGTTCGTCGTCGCCATGATCGGCTTGGCATTGGCCGCGGTGATCCCGGTCGTCTACTCCTACATCGCGTATCGGCGGGAGCGTACCGCCGGCTGATCGACCCTGAATGAGCCGCGCGACGGCCCGCGACCCCGTCCGTAAAGGCGTCCTGTGGGATGGCGCCCTTGAATGAAGCCGTCTCCGCGCGCAGATTGCTGGACCACCCGCCTGTTCAGCTCGCGAGCCGTCATGAAGCCATTGGAGATCGACGCCGACATCACGCGTGCGAGTACGCCGCCATCGCAATTGTATCACGACGCGACGGAGTACTCGCGGCAGCGCGAGGGAATCTTCACGCGGAGCTGGCAGGTCGCGGGTGACGCGAGCGTGCTCAAGGCTCCGGGCCGGGTCGTTCCGTTCACACTGCTGCCCGGCTGCCTGGACGAGCCGCTGGTGCTCACGCGCGATCAGGAGGGAGCGGCGCACTGTCTGTCGAACGTGTGCACGCACCGCGGCGCCCTGGTCGTCGAAGGTGAGGGTCATCTGAACACGTTGCGCTGCAGATACCACGGTCGTCGTTTCGGCCTGGACGGCTGCTTTCAGCACATGCCTGAGTTCGACGGCGTTCACGGCTTCCCTTCCGCAGCGGATGATCTGCCGCGCCTGCCCCTGCAACAGCTGGGACCCCTGCTGTTCACGTCGCTGTCGCCGCTCATGCCGTTTGATGCATGGGTGGCGCCGGTACTCGCGCGGGTTGGCTGGCTTCCGCTGGTGGGTTTCAGATTCGATGCCGATTCGTCACGCGACTATCTGATGGATTGCCACTGGGCGCTCTACACCGAGAATTACCTGGAGGAGTTTCACATTCCGTACGTACACGGGAAGAGTCTGTCGGGAAAGCTCGACTATGAGGCGTATCGCACGGAGCTGTACGAGTGGTGCAGCGTGCAGATCGGGCCGGCCAGGGGTGACGAGCCGGCGTTCGAGCTTCCGGCCGGACATCCCGACGCAGCGGCCCGCATTGCGGGATGGTACTTCTGGCTGTTTCCGAACCTGATGCTCAACTTCTATCCGTGGGGGTTGTCGGTGAACATCGTGAAGCCGCTCGGTCCCGAACGGACACGCGTTTCGTTCCTGACGTATGTGTACGACGAGTCGCTGCGCGGTGCGGGTGCGGGCGGAGATCTGCACCGCGTGGAGATGGAGGATGAGGAGGTGGTGGAGTCCGTGCAGCGCGGCGTGCGTTCACGGCTGTATGATCGCGGTCGCTATTCACCGCGGCGCGAGACCGGCACGCACCATTTCCACGGTCTGCTCGCCCGCGTGTTGAACGGGCCGGCGGCATGACGCACTATCGCGTGCTGCTGCCGCATCCGCTCGAGCCGCGGCTGCTGATGCTGAAGACGCATGGCGAATGGCGGCTGCCCGGATGGGATGACGCTGCCACGCACACGTGGCAGGCGACGGATCAGGTGAATCGTGCGGTGGCCGCGCGCTTCGGGATGGAGACCACGGTGCTGCGCTGCGTGCGCAGTCGTACCGATCCGGCAACGGGCGAAGTCGATCGCGTCTACGAACTCGAGAATCACTCCGCTCCGCACGACATGGTCCCCGGCGCAACATGGGTCGGTCCGATCGAGATGGACATGCTGCACGTGCCGGATCCCGATACGCGCGAACTCGTGCATGCGTGGTTCAACCGGCAGAGCGGCGAGCGGCCGACGCACGGCGCAGCCTGGGTGCACGCGGGCTGGTACATCGAAGCGCTGGCCTGGGCTGTTGCCCGCCTCAAGGAGATCGGTGTGATGGCCACGCGCACACCCGAACAGCTGCGTGCGTCCGAGCGTGCATTCGTGATGCGCATCCGGAGCCACACCGAGACATTCTACTTCCGGGCGGCACCGTTCGTGTTCGCGCACGAGCCCGCGCTGATGCAATGGCTCGCGCGCAAACATCCGCTGAACGTGCCCGAGGTGATCGCCGTCGATGCCGAGCGCGGCTGGCTGCTCCAGCGCGAGGCCGGCAGCGGCGCCATGCCGCTGAGCGAAGAACGTGAGGAGGAGGTATGGTACCGTGCCGTACGGCGCATGGCCGAGATACAGATCGACAGCGCTCGAGATGTCGGTGAGCTGCGCTCCCTCGGTTGTCCCGCCCGTCAGCTCGACGTCCTCGCCCGGCGCCTGCCGCGCCTCTGCGCCGATACGTCCGCCATGATGCTCGGGCACCCGTGCGGTCTGCCGCGCCGAGACATCGAACGCGCCGCCGGCCTCGCACCCACGCTGCTGGCACTGTGCGAGGAACTCGCCAGCTTCGATCTGCCCGACTGCCTCGACTACGGCGACCTGCGCGCAGGCAACATCTTCAGCACGGTCACCGAACCTGTTTACCTCGACTGGTCCGACAGTGCCATCTCACACCCCTTCTTCGCCGTCGCCTGTCTGCTCGATGATGCCGTCCGCCTCCTCCCATCCACGTCGCGCGAATCCGAACGCCGCATTCGCGACAGCTACCTCACCCCCTGGCGCGACATCGCTTCCCACGATCGCCTGGTGCGCGCCTTCGACATCGCTCGTCGCATGGCTCCGTTCCACCGCGCCGCGACCATCCATGTGGAGCTGCTGCCTGCCACGGGATTCACGTGGGAACTCGAATGCGCCATTCCCGGCCATCTCCGCCGCGGCCTCGCCCTCCTCACTGAGGGCGATGAAATGCTCGTCTGACACAGGCGGATGGCGCGCGCAAGTCGCGTCTGGACGCCCTGGGCGCGATCGGCTATTATTTAGACAATAATCTAAATGTCACTCGGATCCGGCGGGGAGCACTTCCATGAGAACAGTGTGGACGATGACGGCCATGGTGGTGGTTGGCCTGGGGGCGGCGCCTGATGATATCGCGGCTCAATTGACGGACAGTGGTGCTGTGGCTGCGGCGGAGCGATTTATCGGGCTGCTGCAGGCTGGCGAGTGGAATGCGGCGGAGTCGATGGTCGCGCCTGCGCTGAGGGAACGGCTGGGCGCGGCTCAACTCGAGGTCGTGTGGGGGCAGATCAGGGGGTCTCTGGGCGAGGGGGAGGCGACGCGGGTTCGAGGCGTGAGCGTGATCGACTCGATGCGCGCGGTGGAGTTGTACGGCGATTTTGCGAGGGACACGGTAATACTGCGCGTGGTGTTCTCGCCGGGTACGGAAGTGTCGGGGTTCTGGGTGGGACCTGTGCCGGACGACGCGCCACTAGCGGTGGGGTCGCCGCCGTATGCGGTCAGCAGCCGGTTCGTGGAGATCGATGTCGAAGTCGGAGCGGATCCCTGGCTGCTGCCAGCGACATTGACGGTGCCGGCGGTGGCCGGACGTCATCCCGCGGTGGTACTGGTGCACGGGTCGGGACCGCACGATCGCGATGAAACGGTAGGCGGCACGAAGGTGTTTCGCGATCTCGCGTGGGGCCTGGCGACGAATGGCGTGGCGGTGCTGCGCTATGAGAAGCGGACGCATGTGCACGGCGCGAAGATGGGCGCGGACGTCTCGGTGGAGAGTGAGGTGATCGAGGACGCGCTGGCGGCGCTGGATCTGGTGCGCGCACATCCGTCCGTCGATCCCGCACGGATATACGTCGCCGGTCACTCGCTCGGTGCGCATCTGGCTCCGGAGATTGCGCGGCTGGACGGTCGGGTGGCGGGGGCGATCCTGCTGGCGGCGACGGCACGGCCGATCGGGGCGGTGATGGAGGACCAGGTGCAGTACCTGTCACGGTTGCCGGAGAACGCGGCACCGGAGGTCCAGGCGCAGTTCAACGCCGTGCTGGCGCAGGTGCGGCGTCTGACATCGGGCGAAGCGGCCGACACCGAGATGGTCCTGGGTGCGCCCGTCTCGTATTTCCGGGATCTCGAGGCGCGCGATGCGGTGGCCGAGGCCCTCGGGATCGACATACCGCTCCTGGTCCTTCAAGGCGAGCGCGACTATCAAGTGACGATGACCGACTTCGAGATCTGGCGTGAGGCGACGCGGGATCGTCCGGCGACGAGCCTGGTATCGTTCCCATCGCTCAACCACCTCTTCGTCACGGGATCCGGTGTCGCGACACCCGCCGAGTATGCGCGTCCGGCCTTCGTCGCGGGGGAAGTCATCACCACTCTGCTGAACTGGATGGGGATGGACGGAGACCGTTAACACGGGTTGCCTTGCGGCGTTGCGTCGAGGAGCCACGACGCCGACGTTTGCCATAGCCGTGGAGTCCGGCCGCCCATGCCACGTGGGCGGTGGTCCCTGCTACGGGGTGATTCCTCCCGGCCCGGTTGTCACACGGCCCTGATTCCGGTAGGGTCCGTTCATCCCCTGCATGGAACGAGGCGAAGCGCGCGCGCATGATCCGGCTGAAATGGAAGTTCTGGCTGGCGCTGACCGGAGCGGCGACACTGGTCGGCCTGCTGGAGGCCGCGCAGGTCTATGCAGGTCTGGCGGCGACCGGCGTTCCGATCTCCTGGCCTCGTGCTCTTCGCTCCACAATGCCCTCGTGGTATGTGCTGCTCGCACTGCTGCCGGGCATCGTCTGGCTGATCCGGCGCTTTCCGTTCGATCCGGGTCGCTGGCAGCGGTCGCTGCCCGTGCATCTGGTGGCCGCGGTATGCTTCGCCTTCCTGCATGTCACGGTTTCCAGCTGGCTCAGCCAGTACGTGTTGACGGGGGGAGCGGAGGCGTGGAGCCTGCGCGAGAATCTGTCGCGCATCCTCACTCTGTTCTTCGTCCTCGAGCTGGTCACATACTTCGCCGTGGTGGGAGCGTATGCCGCGTATGATTATTCGCGCCGTTTCCGCGAGAGGGAGGCCCACGCCGCTCAACTTGCTCTGCGGGCGTCGCGTCTGGAAGCGAACCTGTCGCGTGCCACGCTCGACGCGCTGCGCATGCAGCTCAATCCGCACTTCCTCTTCAACACGCTGAACGCCATCTCCGTGATGGCCATGAAGGGCGAGCGACAGGGAGTCGGGCGCATGATCATGCTGCTCAGCGACCTGCTGCGTCTCTCGCTCGACAACAGGCAGCAGTTCGTTGCGCTGCGCGACGAACTCGAGATTCTGGACCGGTATCTGGAGATCGAGAACGTGCGCTTCGGCGACCGGCTCACACTGGAACGTGCCGTGGACGCGGCCGCGCTCGATGCGGAGGTGCCGTCGCTGCTGCTGCAGCCGCTCGTGGAGAACGCCATCCATCATGGTATCTCCCGGCAGGCCGGTCCGGGCGTTGTACGTGTGGAGGCGGAAGTGGTTGACGATGACTGGCTGGAACTGCGCGTACTGGACACCGGCCCCGGCATCGACGCGGCGGCGCAGCGCAACGGTACGGGAGTCGGCCTCGCCAATACGAGGGCACGGCTGGAGGAGCTGTACGGCGGCAGTCACGTGCTGGCACTCTCGAGCCGTCCCGAGGGTGGCGGTTGTGTGGTGGTGCGGCTGCCGCTGCGACAGTACACGGGGAAGCCGCTGGAGGACTCGCTCCAGACGGCGCTGGCCTAACGTGCGCGTTCGGTCGAACGCGTCGATGCATCGAGAGGGATCATGAGGAGCATACGCGCGATCATCGTGGACGACGAGCCGCTCGCTCGCGAGGGCGTGCGGCTGCATCTGCAGGCGGAGAGCGACATTGAAATCGTGGGCGAGGCCGGATCGGGCGAGGAGGCGGTGACGCTGATCGAGACGGTGCGGCCCGATCTGCTGTTCCTCGACGTGCAGATGCCCGGTCTCGACGGTTTCGCCGTACTCGACGCCGTCGGCCCGGCCCACATGCCTGTGACGATCTTCACGACCGCGTTCGACGAGTTCGCGCTGCGCGCGTTCGACGCCCACGCGATCGATTATATCCTGAAGCCGTACGATGAGAAGCGGTTCCGCACCGCCATAGAGCGCGCGCGTGTCCAGTTGAACGGGCGCCGCGGCTCGACTACGGACGACCGGCTCGATTCGCTGCTCGATGAGTTGCGCGGCCGCAGCAGATACCTGGAGCGTCTGGTCGTGAGGTCCGGCGGACGCATCCTGATCCTGCGGGTGGCGGAGATCGACTGGATCGAGGCGGCGTCCAACTACGTGCGGCTGCACGCCGGCGGCAACGACTACCTGCTGCGGGAAACCATGACTGCGCTCGAGAGCAAGCTCGACCCGATGCAGTTCGTGCGCATCCACCGTTCGACGATCGTGCAGGTCGATCGGATCCGCGAGCTGGAGCCGCTGTTTCAGGGTGATTATGTCGTTGTCCTCGCAGACACGACGCGCCTCACGTCCAGTCGAGGGTATCGGGAACGG
>JAGTUV010000051.1 GCA_018224305.1 Gemmatimonadota bacterium | reverse complement strand
GGGGCGGGGCGGCCGGGATGTTCCCGCACTCGCGCCGGCGACCCGATCCAGGCCCTGATCGCCGCAGTGCCGCCGTTAATACGTCGAGAGGGCGTCCAGCAGCACGGCGATTTCCCGGGGCGTGTTGTAGTAATGGGGAGAGATCCGCAGTGCGGCGGGACCGGGCTCGCTGGTGGCGCTGGTGTTGATCGCCTGGTCGCGCAGGGATGCGACGATCTCGTCGGGGGTCGTGTCCTGAAAGGCGACGGTGACGATGGCGGCGAGGTCGCGGCCGTGGTCGAGGACACGGGCACCGGGCAGGTGGGCGAGGCCTTCGCGGGTGCTGCGGGCGAGTTCCGCGGCGTACGCTCCGGCCGGGCCGACCCCCACGTTCAGGGCGTAGTGGGCGGCGGCACCGAGGCCGAGGACGAGAGCATACGCGAACTCCCAGTTCTCGAAGCGCCTGGCGTCGTCGAACAGTTCGTATCCCCCGGCATCGAGCCAGGCGGCGCCCCGCATGTCGATGAAGAGAGGGGCCCGCTGTTGTGCGAGCATGCGATCGGAGACGTACAGGAAGCCGATGCCGCGGGGGCCGCGCAGGAACTTGCGGGCGGTGCATGCCAGGAAGTCGCAGTGCAGCTCGGCGGTATTGATCTCGCGCTGGCCGACGGCCTGGCAGCCGTCGACGATGTAGGGAACCTCGTATTCCGCGCAGATCCGCCCGACTTCAGCAATGGGCTGGACGAGGCCGGAATTGGTCGGTATCCATGTCGCCGCCATGATCTTCGGCCGCCGCGTCCGGATCAGCTCGCGGACCGACTGCGGATCGACGCCGCCCTCCGGCAGGTCCTCCGCGAAGACGACCTCCACACCGAGACGGCGCGCGAGCGACCTGTACATGAGCCGGTTCGACACGTAGTCGTTGTGCGTCGTCAGGATGATGTCGCCGGGCTCGAAGTCGAATGCGGACAGCGCCTGCGCGAATGCAACAGTGGCATTCTCGACTATCGCGATGTTGCGCGCTGTACCACCTACGAGCCGCGCGACACTCTCGTAGGCGGCCGCCACCTCAGGGCGCGCGGCATCCGCGGCCTCGTAGCCGCCGAGGTGCGCCTCCAGTTCGATATGGTCGGTGATCGCAGAGATGACGGGCTGCGGCATCAACGCGGCGCCGGCATTGTTCAGATGGATCCGCCCGCCGAGAGCGGCCGCGGTGTCGTTGCGCCAGGGCGCAGGATCGAAGGTCATGGGTGCGGGTACCGGAGCGTTGTGATCAGGACGGACCATGGCAGTAACATTGGGAGCGAGCGCATGGATGGAAAGGCGGCGGGGACATTCGACGTACGGGAGTTCCGCCCTGCCCGACTGCTGACGAACGCCCACGCCCAGACGATCGGCGGTCGCCTGCTGCGCAAGCCCGCCGCGCCGCGCTTCGAGCGCGAGCGGATCGAATTGCCTGACGGCGATTTCGTCGATCTCGATCATGTCATGACCGGTCAACGCGCCGGGGACAGCCCCATCGTGCTGCTGATGCACGGACTCGAAGGCTCCGCCCGCCGCGGCTACGCGATCAACACGTACCACGAGCTCGCGGCGCGCGGCGTCCGTGCGGTCGGCCTCAACTTCCGGTCGTGCAGCGGCGAGATGAACCGCCACCCCCGCTTCTACCATTCCGGCGACACGGCCGACATCGAGCACGTGCTGCGTCTGCTCGCTGAGCGGTATCCCGATGTGCCGCGCGGCGCGATCGGCTTCTCACTCGGCGGCAACGCGTTGCTGAAACTGCTCGGCGAACTCGGCGACGAGGTGAACGCGCTCGTGTCGGCCGCCGTGGCGATCTCGGTACCCTACGACCTCGGCGCCGGTGCAGACTCGCTCGATGGCACCCGTATCGGTCGATTCTACACGTCGCGTTTCGTCGCATCGCTCGTGGGAAAAGCCGAAGCGAAGGCAACACTGCTCGCCGGCATGTGTGACATCGAGCGGATTCGCGCGTCGCGATCGTTCCGCGAGTTCGACGATGCGGCAACCGCTCCGATCCACGGATTCGCCGGCGCGACCGACTACTACACGCGGTCCAGTTCGATCCACTACCTGCACGGCATCCGCGTGCCGACTCTGCTCCTGCACGCCGAGGACGATCCGTTCCTCCCCGGCTCCCATTTTCCCCATGATCAGGTCCGACAGAACCCGCACCTCACTGCCATCCTCACGCGCGGGGGCGGCCACGTCGGCTTCATCGAGGGAACCCCCTGGAAGCCGAGGTTCTGGGCGGAAGAGCATGCCGCGGGCTTCCTGGCGCGTGCGCTCGGGGCGCG
This sequence comes from Gemmatimonadota bacterium, assembly GCA_018224305.1. GTDB lineage: Bacteria > Gemmatimonadota > Gemmatimonadetes > Longimicrobiales > RSA9 > SH-MAG3. The sequence goes on along the minus strand of JAGTUV010000051.1, from coordinate 18,261 downwards.
GGCGCTGCGGGCATGATCTCGGGCGCGGGCGCTGCGGGCATGATCTCGGGCGCGGGCGCTGCGGGCATGAGCCTGCCGATGCCGCCGCGACCGCAGGACGACCCCGCTCGTTGACAGCATTCCGCTCTGCCGCTAGCTTGCTGCCCATGCGAAACAACAGCGGGCTGCATCGCCATCACGCACACCATCACGGCCTGACAGGTCGCGAGGGAGGCGTGTAGCGCGTTCAGCAGCGCTGCTCCGCATGCCGCCGCGGCCTGTCCATGTGACAGGCCGCGGCTTTTTTTGTCCATTGAACCCAGAGACGGATATGATCCGCATAGCCTTACCCAACAAGGGCCGCCTCTCCGAGAGCGCCCGCGAGCTGCTCGAGCGCGCCGGCCTCGAGTTCGACATGCGTGAGCGCGCCCTCCAGGCGTCGCTCGGGCCGGATTTCACGGCGCTCTTCGTCAACGCCCGTGACATCCCGGAGTTCGTCGCCGATGGCGCAGCGGACGTCGGTATCACGGGCGGCGACCTGGTCGCCGAGTACGGTCGGCCGCTGGACACACTGCTCGATCTCGGCTTCGGCCGCTGCCGCCTCGCCGTCGCCGCGCGCGATGACAGCGGCATTGCCTCGATCGATGATGTGCCGGCCGGCTCCCGCGTTGCCACCGTCTTCCCCAACCTCACCCGCCGATACTTCGAGTCCATCGACCGCCGCGTCACGCTCGTGCCGATCTCCGGCGCTGCCGAGATCGCACCGCATATCGGGCTCGCCGACATCATCGTGGACCTGGTATCGACCGGCTCGACACTGAAGGTGAACGGCCTGCGCGAGATCGCCACCGTCCTCGACTCCACTGCACTGCTGATCGGGCGCACGGATCTGTCGGCTGACGCGGAGTCGGGCGCACGCGTCCGGGAACTGACCGGCGCACTCGAGTCCGTACTGCGGGCACAGGGTCAGCGCTATCTGATGGCGAACGTGCCGCGGAGCGTGCTGGCGGATATCAAGCGCATCCTGCCGGGCATCAACGGTCCGACCATCATCGATGTGATGGATGGCGGCGAGTTCGTAGCGGCGCACGCCGTGGTCTCACAACGCGACATCTACCGCACCATCGCGCAGCTCCGGGAAGTCGGCGCTCAGGGCATCCTCGTCACGAAGATCGAGCGGCTGATGCCATGACCGACACATCGACGCAGCTGTTCACGGGTGACGTCGCACGCCTGACTCCGGACGACCGCCGCCGGCTGTTCGACCGCGGCCGTGCGTCCGATCCGCACGTCGAGCGCGCAGTCCGCGATCTCATCGATGATGTGCGAACGCGTGGCGACACCGCACTGCGCGAGCAGGCGGCACGATTCGATGGAGCCGATCTGTCCGCACTGGAAGTGCCGCATGAGGCGTGCACCGCCGCGCTGGCACAACTCGACGCAGAGGTGCGTGCGGCGCTCGAACTCGCCGCCCGCAACATTGCAGACTTTCACCGCGCGCAACTACCCGAGCCGCTCGAGATCGAGATGATGCCGGGCCTGCTGCTCGGTCGGCGCACGGAACCGATCCGCAGCGTCGGTGTGTACGCCCCGGGCGGCCGCGCTGCGTACCCGAGCAGCGTGCTGATGGGAGTGATCCCGGCGAAGGTCGCGGGCGTATCGGAGGTCGTGGTGTGCTCTCCCGCGGGGCCGGACGGCCGGCCGCCGGCTGCCGTGCTCGCGGCGTGTGCGCTGGCCGGAGCTGATCGCGTGTTCGCCATCGGCGGCGCGGGCGCCATCGCCGCACTCGCGCTCGGCACCGGTTCGGTACCGCGTGTGGACAAGATCGTCGGCCCCGGCAATGCGTACGTAACGGAAGCGAAGCGGCAGCTCACTGGCATGGTCGCGATCGACTCTCCGGCGGGACCCTCCGAAGTCCTCATCATCGCCGATGACAGTGCCGACGCCACGCTCGTCGCGGTCGAACTGCTCGCGCAGGCCGAGCATGACCCCGATGCTGCATCCGTCCTCGTCACGACGGACCTGTCATTGATCGAGCGTGTCGCAGGCGAGGTGGACCGGCTGACTGCGTCACAGCCGCGCGCGGAGATCATCCGCGCCGCTCTCGCGGCACGGGGGGCGCTGCTATCCGTCAGCTCGCTCGAGGACGCCGCGTCGTTCTCAGCCGCCTACGCGCCCGAGCACCTGCTGGTCATGACCCGCGAGCCGCGCGCGCTGCTGCCAGCGCTGCGGGCTGCGGGAACCATCTTTCTCGGCGCACCGAGTTCCGTGGCGTTCGGCGACTACATCACCGGCGCCAACCACGTGCTCCCGACGGCCGGCCTGTCACGGGCATACGCCGGGCTCTCGACCGCCGACTTCCTGCGCTGGACTACGTACCAGGAGTTGACGCCCGCGGCGGCCGCAGCCGTCGCGGCACCGACCGCCGCACTCGCCGATGCGGAGGGGCTGCCCGCACACGCGCTGGCAGCGCGACTGCGTAGCGATGGCAGTACCCCCGGCTGGAGCGCACATCCGGCAGCGGAGACGGCTGCGTCGCCCGTGCAACTGCGCGCTGCTTACGGGTCTCTCTCACTCTATGATCCCGGCCGCCTGCCGTGTGCGGTCGATCTCAGTGACAACACCAGCCTGTTCGGTCCCGCACCGGCAGTGCGGAACGTCATCGGCCGCATCGACCCCGCACGCATCACCCGCTATCCATCCGTGTATGCGACGGATCTCCGGCAGGCCCTCGCCGATCTGCACGGCGTCGCACCGGACAATATCGCGACCGGCTGCGGTTCGGACGACGTCATCGATTCTGCACTGCGCGCGTTCTGTGAGCCGGGCGATGCCGTGGCGTATCCGGATCCGACGTTCGGCATGATACCGATCTTCGGTCGCATGAATGCATTGACAGCTGTCGCCGTGCCGACGGGCGATGAGTTCGCGCTGGACGCGGACGCACTCCTTGCCACGCGGGCGCGGGCGACATACCTGTGCCGGCCGAACAACCCCACCGGCACGCAGATTGACCGTACCGCAGTGGAACGCATCTGCCGGGATGCCGCCGGCGTCGTCCTGATCGACGAGGCCTATGCGGACTACGCCGATGATGATGTCCTCGCGCTTGCCGTCGCATCGGACCGCGCGCTGGTCATGCGAACGATGTCGAAGGCGTACGGACTGGCGGGGCTGCGGGTCGGCTATGCGGTAGGGCCGGCGCACCTGATCGCGGAGATCGAGAAGTCGCGGGGGCCGTACAAGGTGAACGGCATCGCTGAATCTGCGGCGCTGGCGGTGCTCGGCGAGCGGGACTGGGTGGCGGACCGGATCGCAGAGGTCCGGGCGAACCGGGCGCGTCTCTCCGGCGAGCTGAAAGCGCGCGGCGTCAGGGTCTGGGACTCCGCGGCCAATTTCCTGCTGATGAAGGTTGCCGGCAGAGCCAGCGAGTGGAATGTGCAGCTGCGCGAGCGGGGTGTGGCCGTGCGGCCGTTCGACGGGCTGACCGGCGCCGGCGCATGCATCCGCGTCAGTGTCGGACCGTGGGCAATGATGGAGCGATTCCTGGACGCATTCGACGAAGTGAACAACACAATGGCGGGTGAGTGATGAACATTGCGGTGGTGGACTACGGTACGGGCAATCTGCACTCGCTCATCAAGGCGCTGGAGCGAGCCGGGGCGCACGTCTGGGCTCAGGCGGATCTCACTCAGGCGCTGAGCGCAGACGCGGTGGTGCTTCCGGGCGTCGGCGCGTTCGGTGCGGCGGCTGCGCAACTCGCGCCCGGCATCCCGGCGCTGCACGCGGCGATCGCCGAAGGCAAACCGTGCCTCGGCATCTGCCTGGGCATGCAGCTGCTCTTCGACACGAGTGAGGAAGGCACCGGCTCCGGACTCTCGGCGCTCGACGGTACGAGCCGCCGGCTGACCGGTCGCCGTGTCCCCCACATGGGCTGGAACGACGTCGAGATGGTGGATGATCCCATCTTCGCCGGGATGTCACAGTTCATTGCGTATTACGCAAACAGCTACGTGGTCGAACCCGCGGACAAGTCGGATGTGATCGCGTGGAGCCGCTACGGAAATCACCGCTTCCCTGCGGCAGTGCGCCGCGACAGCGTGTGGGGCGTACAGTTCCATCCGGAGAAGAGCGGTGCGGACGGGCTCAGACTGCTGGACAATTTCGTCGCGCAGGTCGGCACATGATCGTGTACGCAGCCATCGACCTGCGCGAGTCGCGCGTCGTCCAGCTCGTCGGCGGCAGCCCGGATGAGGAGCGCGTGAGCCTGCCGGACGCTGCCGGCACGGCCCGCGACTGGGTGCGCACGGGCTTCACCGCGCTGCATGTGGTCGATCTGGACGCCGCGCTCGGGCTCGGCAGCAACGATGCGGCGATCGACGCCATCATTGCCGCTGCAGGCACGGCACACGTGCAGGTCGGAGGCGGCGTCCGCAGCACAGCGCGCGTGCAGGAACTCCTCGATGCGGGTGTTGCCACCGTCGTCGTCGGCACACGCGGTGTTACGGACCGCGACTGGCTGGAGGAAATCGTTACACGCTGGCCGGACCGCATCGTGCTCGCGGCCGACGTCCGCGGTGAGGACGTGGTGGTCCGCGGCTGGACGGAGTCCGCCGGCCTGGCCGTGGACGATCTGCTGAGCCGGATCCCGGACCTGCCGCTCGCGGGCGTTCTCATCACCGATGTGGGACGTGAAGGCCGCATGACCGGCGCAGACACCGATCGGTTCCGACGCCTGGCTTCCCTGTCGCCGCACCCCGTGATCGCGTCCGGCGGGATTGCCGGCGCCCCCGACCTGGCCGAACTTGCGCGCACGGGCGTCGCCGGCGCCGTCGTGGGAATGGCACTCTATACCGGCGCGCTCGATGCGGCGGCCGTGGCGAGGGAATACGTATGACGGTAATGACCCGGGAAACGCGTGAGACGCGCGTCCGCATCGTCCTTCGCACGGGCGCCGAGACTGCCGCGGCACGGGCCGGTACTGGCGCGGCGGAAACGTCTGCAGGCGCCGGCGCGGAAGGCACCGCTCCGGAAACGTCTGCAGGCGCCGGCGCGGAAGGCACAGCGCCGGAAACGGACGTCGCTGTACCGCGCATCGACACGACAGTGCCTTTTCTCGATCACATGCTGGTGACACTGTCCCGATATGGGGGGATGCATCTGGAGGTGGACGCGGCCGGAGATTTGCGACACCACCTGATCGAGGACGTTGCAATTACGCTCGGCCTCGCACTGCGCCGCGAGACACCGGCGGCCTGTGCACGTTATGGATCGGCCACCGTGCCGATGGATGAGGCGCTCGTGCATACCGCACTCGATCTCGGCGGCAGGTTCTACTACGAGGGCCCCGTACCTTCGGGACTCTACGACCATTTCCTGCGTTCCTTCGCGGAGAAGGCCGCCATGACGCTGCACGTGCGGGTCCTGCGCGGTCGTGACCGTCACCATGTCGTCGAAGCGGCGGTGAAAGCGGTCGGTCTTTCGCTCCGGCAGGCACTCACGCCCGGCGGCGCGGTGTTCAGCACGAAGGGCGGCGTTCAGATCATTGGGGAGGAGAATTCGTAATGCTGCGCAAGCGCATCATCGTCTGCCTCGACGTTCAGAACGGGCGGGTGGTCAAGGGAATCAACTTCGAGGCATTGCGTGACGTTGGCGATCCCGTGGAACTCGCGCAGCGTTATGAGGCGGAGGGTGCCGATGAGATTGTGTTTCTCGACATCTCGGCGTCCGCGGAAGGCCGGCGAACGCTGCTCGACACCGTGCGTCGCACTGCGGAGAATCTGTTCGTGCCGCTGACGGTCGGCGGCGGCATCAACGACGTATCGGATGTCGGACTGGCACTGCGTGCCGGCGCGGACAAGGTGAGCATCAACACGGCTGCCGTCACGCGTCCCGACCTGATCGGCGAAGCGGCGCATCATTTCGGCAGTCAGTGCATCGTCGCGAGCATCGATGCCCGCCTCGAGCGTCGGCAGGTCGAGATGATCACGCACTCCGACGGACCTGCGGCACCGACAGGCGCTGAGGATTCCGCGACATGGTACCGCGTCTTCACGCACGGCGGGCGCAACGCCACGGACCTCGATGCGATCGAATGGGCAGTCAGGTGTGCCCAGCTCGGCGCGGGCGAGATCCTCATCACCAGCATCGATCAGGACGGCCGCCGCGCCGGCTACGACCTCGAGTTGACTGCGCGCATCGGCGAGGCCGTTACGATTCCGGTCATCGCCAGCGGCGGCGCCGGCACGTCGGAGCATGTGCGCGATGTCTTCCTCCTCGCCGGCGCGGATGCGGCGCTCGTTGCCGGCATCCTGCATGATGGCGCCACCACGGTAGGCGCGCTCAAGCAGTATCTCGCGGAGTCCGGCATTGACATCCGCCAGGGCCCGGTGGAGATGCCGCAGCCGTGACTCGTGAACAGCTCCGCGATGCGCTCGATGTCGCAGTCGAAATCGCCTGGCGTGCGGGTCGCGCCACGCTCGCGCACTACCAGACCGGTGTCGCAACGGAGGCGAAGGCGGACGACTCGCCTGTTACGGAGGCCGACCGTGCCGCCGAGCGCATTGCGCGGCGCCTGATCGCTGCGCGCTATCCCGCCGACGCCATCCTCGGCGAGGAGGAAGGCGAAACTCACGCCGGCGCCGACCGTCGCTGGATCCTCGACCCCATCGACGGCACGCGCACATTCGTGCGCGGTGTACCGTTCTACGGTGTGATGATCGCGCTCGAGTACGAGGCCGACGCGGTGCTCGGCGTCATTCACTTCCCCGCCCTCGGTGAAACCGTCTATGCCGCCCGCGGTCACGGCTGCTGGTGGAACGGGCGCCGCGCCCTCGTGTCCGAGCAGACCCGGCTGAATCGCGCTCTGATCGTCACGACTGACATCGAGACCATCGAGAACGAGAAGCGCGGCGCAGGCTGGAACGCGCTGCGCAGATCGGTCGGCCTGACGCGCACATGGGGCGACTGCTATGGCTATGCGCTCGTTGCGACGGGGCGGGCGGAAGCCATGCTGGACCCCGTGCTGTCACTCTGGGATGTGGCCGCGCTGGCGCCCATCATCGAGGAAGCCGGCGGCGTTATCACCGACTGGGATGGCGCGTCCGGCTACCGTCTGAACAGCGCCGTGGCCACGAATGCCGCACTGGCCACACAGCTGCGCCGGATCCTGAAAGGTGACCTGTGAACATCGAAGCGGGCACCCAGCTCGATGACCTGGACTTCGCAAAGGGCGCGGGCCTCATCCCCGTCATCGCACAGCACGCGCACACCGGTGAGGTGCTGATGCTGGCGTACGCGAACCGCGACGCTCTGGAGCGCACGCTTGCCGACCGTGTCATGTGGTACTTCTCGCGTTCACGCGACGAGCTCTGGCGCAAGGGCGACACGAGCGGAAACGTGCAGCAGCTCATGTCCCTCCACGGGGATTGCGACGGCGATGCCGTGATCGCACGCGTGCTGCCCGCGGGCCCCGCATGCCATACCGGAGCCGCCAACTGCTTCGACACCGCACCCACGCTGTCCGCACTCGACACCATCATCGCCGAGCGCGCGCACGCCGGCACGGGCTCCAGCTACACACAGAAGCTGCTCGGCGATTCGAATCTGCGGTTGAAGAAGCTCGGTGAAGAGTCGATCGAGCTCGCGCTCGCGTGCGAACGCGGTGACCGTGATCGGATCGCGGAAGAAGCGGCCGACCTGCTGTACCACACACTCGTGGCCTGCCGTGCCTCCGAAGTGACGCTCGATGATGTCCTGGCGGTACTCGCTGCGCGGCGCGCGGGCTGACGCATCGCCGGCGCGCGGGCTGAAGGCATCGCCCAGGCCGATGCCCGTCCCAGGCCGATGCCCGTCCCGGCGATGCCCGTCCCGGCGATGCCCGTCCCGGCCGGGGCCCGACCCGGCGATGCCCGACCCGGGAACGAGCGTCCCAGTGGAGCGCTGGCCTACCGGCGCGGCCGCTGCTGGAGGAAAATACGGTACAGCGTGAGGAGGATGATCGCGCCGAGGATCGCGATGCCGAGCGACCGGACATTGAAGCCGGTCACACCCCCGAAGTCGAGCAGTTCGCTGCCGACGAAGCCGCCGATGACGGCGCCGAGGATGCCGATCACGACGGTGCCCAGGCAGCCGCCGGGGTCTTTGCCCGGCATGATGAACTTCGCGATCCCACCCGCGATCAGACCGAAGGCGATCCAGGCCAGAATCCCCATCGACTAGTGGACTGTCTCGAAAGTAACGTGAGCACCGAGAGTGTCCATTAGACTTTGAATCCCGAGACGAGTTCCTTCAGGCGGTCGGCAGACATCAGCAACTCGACACTGGCGGCACTCATCTCCTGCGTTGCAGCGGACTGCTCCTCGGCCGCTGCACTCACCTGCTGCGCGCTGGCGGCGTGCGATTCAGCGGCGGCTCCGACGTTGCGCACGGCATCCTCGACGGTCTCGAACGCAGTGCGGTTCGTTTCGGCGGACTGAACCACGCGCTGCGCAGCTTCCGCGACCTGCCCGACCGCGGCAAGGATCTCCTCGAACGCGGCCTCGGCACCGCGTGAAGTCTCCTCGACGCCCGCGACCCGTGAGAAGCCCGTCTCCATCGTGGAAATGAACGTGTCGATCTGTTCGCGGATCTGGCTCACCGTCGCATCGACCTCGTGCGCCGCCCGCGCGCTACCGTCCGCCAGCTTCCTGACCTCATCGGCAACCACGGCGAACCCGCGACCGTGCTCTCCCGCGCGGGCTGCCTCGATGGCGGCATTGAGCGCGAGCAGGTTGGTCTGTCGCGCGACACCCTGGATGGTACCGACGAACGTCGAGATCTTCTCCGACGCGCGTTCCAGTGAACGCACTTCCTTCGCGGACACACGCACGACTTCGCGCAGCTCCAGCAGCATGGACAGCGCGCTGCCGATGTCCTCGCGCTTCTCAGCGGCGAGATCGCCGATCCGGGAGGACAGATCCATCACCTGGCGCGACGAGTCCTCGATCTGGTTCGCGCCCTCGCGCATCTTCTCCAGCGCCTGATCCACGGTACCGAGTCCGAACGCCTGCTCCTCGGCACCGTTAGTGATCCCGATCATTGCGGTCGATACCTCACCGCTCGATGCGGCGACTTCCTCCGAAATGCTCGACAGATCCGACGCGGACTGCCCGATTCGGTTTGCCGTGGCAACCGTCTCGCCGACGACACCGCGGATGCGATCGGCCATGCCGGAGAACGCGCCCGCGAGCACACGGAACTCGTCGGGCATACGACCGTTGACCGTGACATTCAGGTCACCGCCGCCGAACTGGTTTGCAGCCGCGACCAGCCCGCCGAGCGGCCGCTCGATCGCGCGCAGCGTCAACTTCGCGAACAGCAGGCTGACCAGGAGGCTGAGCACCAGGATGATGGCGAGGTTGCGTTCCTGGCCGGCCACCTGCGCGTTGAATCTGTCGGTCTGGCTCGACAGTGTCTCGAGTTCGGCCAGGGTCACGCCGCGAATGCGGGCGCGCAGACCGCGCATGTCCGAGCTGATGCTCCTGATCGCACGCGCCGCTGACGCTGTGTCGCCCGCCCCGACATCCCGCTGCGCCTGCTGGAGCGCCGGGATCGTCAGAATGTGTTCGGTGCGAACGTATCCAAGCTGAGAGCGGGCTGCCGTAGATACGCCTTCGGTGCCGAACAGGGCACTCTGCAGAGTCTGGGCATTAGCCGCGTGCGCGAGCGCGGAATCGATCGCGGCCGGATCACGGTCAATCAGATACTGCTGCGCCGCATTCACCTGGTCGCTGATCGCGCCCTCGAGCCGCGACGCGGTGTTCACGCGTGACTGCACCGCCTCGATCTCCGCTTCCAGATCTTCGCTGAAATTCCGGGATGTCGTCGTGCTGACGACGAACAGCACGAGGATGGCGAGCGCGCCGGGCGCCAGGGCGGCCAGCAGGCGGCCCTGGATGCGATCGAAGTAGGCGCGAATCCGGTTCATAACTTGGGGGTCGGTGTGCTCCCGGGGAGGATACGGCGGAATTTGCCTCTGCCGCTTGCGGCTGTCAACTCCGGAGTCGAACTTGTAGCCTCATCCGGCACCGTCACCCCAGATGTGCGCGTACATGGATCGACCCGTACCACAGGTTCAGCTGATGGACCGTCGCGAAGTCACGATAGCGCGCCTGTGTGAGGCGTTTGCCCGGGACCACCTCGAGCTGACGGAGCTGGAGAGCCGGATCGATCTGGCCCACCGCGCCACCACCCCCGCCGATCTCGATGCTCTCACCGCGGACCTCCCGGTTCGCGACACGGGTGACGCCGCTGCCGTGAAACCGGTCGGCAGCCGCGTTCGCGAGGCCGTGCGCGACAGCCGCACACTCCTCGCGTTCATGGGTGGGGTCGAACGACGCGGCAACTGGACGCCCGCACGCAGGAATGTGGTGATTGCCATCATGGGCGGCGCGGACCTCGATTTCCGCGATGTGGAACTGCCGCCGGGTGAGACTGAAATCTACATCGTCGCCATGATGGGCGGAGTCGACATCGTCGTCCCGCCGGAGCTGAGCGTGGACGCGACGGGTATCGCCATCATGGGCGGGTTCGGACATGCATCGGCCGCACGCGACTCGGAGCCCGGTGCGCCCGTGCTCCGCATCAGCGGATTCTGCCTCATGGGTGGCGTCGAAATATCCGTCAGACGCCGCGGTGAGTCCGCGAAGGACACGCGCCTGCGCGAAAAGGAAGAACGGCACCGCCTGAAGGACCGGCAGCGGCGCCTGCCCGGAGGGGAGTAGCAGCGGGTGGCAGCAGGTACGGCAGCACACGAGGAAGAAGCACTCGGCAAGGCATACGACGCGCGCCTCATGCGCAGGCTCCTCGCCTATCTGCGGCCGCACCGCGCCCGCGTCGCCTCGGCCATCTTCATCCTGCTCGCCGCCGCCGCGGTCGAGCTCGTTGCACCGATCCTCACGAAGATCGCGCTCGACCGCGCCATCCCCGATGCCGATGTGTCCCTGCTCCTGCTGCTCGCCCTCGCCCTGCTTGCGTCGCTGCTGCTGGGTTTCGTGCTCGAGGCCGCTCAGACCCTGCTGACCACCTGGCTCGGCCAGCACGTCATGTACGATCTGCGACGTCAGATCTTCGGACACCTTCAGCGTCTGCCCCTGCCCTATTTCGACCGCAACCCCGTCGGCCGCACCATGACCCGCGTCACGAGCGACGTTGAAGTCCTGAACGAACTCTTCAGCTCGGGCGTCGTGACGATTTTCGGCGACGTGTTTACACTGCTGCTCATTGTGACTGCCATGTTCGTCATGGACTGGCAGCTCGCACTCGTCACGCTGACGGTGATGCCGTTCGTGTTCGCCGTAGCGATCATCTTCCGCACACGCATCCGCGAAGCCTACCGCGACGTGCGTGTACGCCTCGCCCGCATCAACGCATTCCTCCAGGAGCACATCTCCGGCGTCGCTGTCGTACAGCTGTTCGGCCGGGAGCGCGCGGCGGACGGACAGTTCCGTGAGGTCAACGAACACTACCTGGCGGCACACCTCCGCTCGATCCGCTATTACGCGCTGTTCTTCCCGATCATCGAGATACTCACCGCCATTGCCCTCGCCGCCATCATCACCTATGGCGGCTCCGCCGTGATATCGGATGCCGTGAGCATCGGTACCGTCGCCGCGTTCCTCCAGTTCGCGCGCCGCTTCTTCCGACCGATTCAGGACCTGTCCGAGAAGTACAACATGCTGCAGGGCGCAATGGCGTCGTCGGAGAGGATCTTCAACCTCCTCGACACACCCGCGGAGCACGGTGAAACCGGGCTCCCGAGGCCGGCGCCAGCGGACCAGCCGGCCATCGCCGAAGCCCGGCACCGTACCGCAGCCGCGGACGCACACGGACGCGCTCCCGATCCCACTCCCATTGCAAGCGTATTACCGGAGCCGGGGGAAGGCGAGATCGAATTCCGCAACGTCTGGTTCGCCTACCTGCGCACCGGGGACGACGCGTCGGAATGGGACTGGGTGCTGCGCAATGTGAGTTTCCGCGTCGGAGCCGGGGAGCGCGTCGCGATCGTCGGTCACACGGGCGCGGGCAAGACATCGATCATCAGCCTGCTGCTCCGTTTCTACGAGCCGCAGCGCGGCGAAATCCTGTTTGACGGTGTACCGATCGCTGACGTGCCCGTCCATGAGCTGCGCGAACGAATCGGTCTGGTACTCCAGGACGTGTTCCTGTTCAGCCGCGACATCGCGTACAACATCCGCCTCGGCCGCACGGATATGAGCGCGGAAAGGGTGGAGGAGGCCGCCCGGCGGGTGGGCGCCGACGCACTGATCGACCGTCTGCCGCACGGTTACCAGGAGCAGCTCGGCGAGCGGGGTGCCAACCTGTCCGTGGGGGAGCGGCAGTTGCTTTCGTTCGCGCGCGCACTGGTATTCGAACCTCAGGTGCTGATCCTGGATGAGGCCACCAGTTCCGTGGACTCTGCACTCGAGCAGCGCATCGATGAGGCGCTCTCGACGCTGATGCGGGATCGCACGTCCATAGTCGTCGCCCACCGGCTCTCCACGGTTCAGAATGCCGATCGCATCATCGTGCTCCACCACGGCGAGCTGAGGGAGCAGGGCACGCACGCGGCGCTGCTGCGCCGGCAGGGGCTCTACGCCCGGCTCTACGAGCTGCAGTTTACGCGCACCGTTCCGCGCCCCAACGGTGCCGCAGGTGGCTCATTTCTTGCCCCCGCAGAGGGTAAGCCGACTTCCCCAGATTCCGCCGAGGAGGTCGCGTGAGAGCCGGGCTGGCGCTGATTGTCCTCGTTCTCAACGTGTTTGCCATCGTATCCATTCTCGGTGCACGACGCGGTGCGGGTGCCAGGATCGCCTGGCTGGCAGCAGTTGTGCTGTTACCTGTCGTCGGCGCGGTGGGTTGGTTCATTGCGGGACGGGCGCACAGGGTCTAACGGAGAACGGTGGTCACATGTCAGACATAAGAGTCATGGTCGTCGATGACGATCCGAACGCACTGGATATCGTGCGGACGTTCCTGGAGTCCAGGGGTTACGAAGTCACGACGGCCAGTAATGGCAACGAGGCGCTCGGCCTCCTCGAGGACGTCAACCCTGCGCTGGTTCTGCTCGATGTCATGATGCCGGGGATGGACGGCTGGGAAGTCGCCCGCGTCATCAAGAATCATCCAAACTTCAGACGCACGCGCGTCGTCATGCTAACCGCCCGCAGCGACTTCGCGGACAAGCATGAGGGGCTGCGAGCCGGCGCTGATGACTATATCGTGAAGCCGATCCAGCTGCACGAGCTCGGTGAGCGCGTCGAGCTCAATCTGAAGGCGCGAGAGAAGACTGCGTGAGAATTGTCGCTCACATCCGGAACGCTGCGCTCCGAGCGGTCATCGATGAAGTAGCCGGGGATATCAACGCCACTGTATCGGAATCGCCGGACGCGCTGAGCTCCAACGGCACGGGGCCCGAGGATGTGCCCGATGTGATGATCGTGGAGCTGACCGACAGCACGGACACCCACCACCTGCGCTCGGCAGCACGACGCGCTCACGCAGCGCTGCTGTTCGTGTGCGCGGAGGATGAGAGCTGTCCGAACCTCGCCCTCGCCGACGCCGACGACTGGATGCTCCTGCCGGTTACCTCCGACGAACTCAAGCTGCGCATGATCATCGCACAGAAACGGTCCCGGGGAGCCCGTTCCGTTCGCACCACCGCCGACGCCGCAGAACTCGTTCGTTACGAGGAACTGCTCTACGACAAACGGACCGGCTTCCCCACGCTGCCGGTAATGATCGAGAACGCGCGTTCACTGCTTGAGCGGCGCGGAGAGCTCACCGTCCTCTACATCCATTTCGTCTGGTACGAGAAGATCGAGGAGATCTACGGCTGGCAGAAGCTGGACGACGTACTGGAGACTACCGCGCAGGCCGTACGCCGGTTCTACGCCAACGAGGCGTCATCCAGTGAGAACATCATGATGGTATCGCACGTCGCCGACGACGATTTCATCCTGTTCACCGAGGTGCCCAGTTCGCCGTACGCCGCCGAGCAGCGCCTGCGCATGATCTCCGAGCGCCTCGAAAGCTTCCTGCGATCCAACATGGAGGACGGCCACGGCGATGACATCGCCGCGCTGTGCGGCATCTACGTCGGTGCGGCCACGATATTCCGCAATCCGAAGATCCGCACGGAGCGGCTGATCTATCGCGGCATCCGTGAGGCGGCGCAGGCCGCGCGCGGCGCCGAGCAGTGGGAACGCACGCGCAAGGTGAGCGACCTCAAGTCGACGATCCGGGATGGCGCCGTCTTCATTGAGTATCACCCCATCATCGTTACGGCGACGGAAGAGGTCTACGGCTTCGAGGCACTGGCGCGCGGCGTGCGCCGCGAGTTGCGCTCGCCGGAAGTACTGTTCGAGGTCGCGGAAGAGGCCAACCTCGTGTGGGAGCTCAGCCGCCTGCTCCGTCAGCGTGCGGTCAGCGGCATCTATGACGAGCTCAAGGACGGGCAGTTCCTGTTCCTCAACATCGACCCGCACGACTTCGACGATCCGACATTCCGCAACCTCGACCCCGAGGAGCTCGGCATCTCGGATCCGAGCCGCGTCGTGCTCGAGATCACGGAGCGCACTGCGATCAAGGATTATCCGCGCTTCAAGGAATACCTCGACGTGTTCCGCGCGCGCGGCTTCCGCTTCGCCGTGGACGACGCCGGCAGCGGCTACGCCGGCCTCGGCTCCATCGCCAACCTCGAGCCCGATTACATCAAGCTCGATATCTCGCTGATCGCCAACATCGACACGAACTTCCTGAAACAGAACCTCGTCGAGACGATGGTCTCCTTCGCGAACAGCCAGGGCACCCAGGTGATCGCCGAAGGCGTCGAGCGACGCGAGGAGTTCGAGACCGTGAAGCAGTTGGGGGTCCACTTCACGCAGGGATTCCTGTTCCATCGCCCGCGCTACGCCGGGCTCCCCGCATCGCGCAAGGCATCACATGTCTCGCACGCCAGCACGAAGGTCGATCCCGATCCGGAGGAGAGGGGCGGGCTCTGATCTCGCACGCGAGCACGAGGGTGGATGCCGATCCGGAGGAGAGGGGCGGGCTCTGATCTCGCACGCGAGCACGAAGGTCGATGCCGATCCGGAGGAGAGGGGCGGACTCTGATCTCGCACGCGAGCACGAAGGTCGATGCCGATCCGGAGGAGAGGGGCGGACTCTGAGTGCCGCGGAGAGGTCCCGGAAAACGGCAACCTTACACCACGCGGCGCCTGGAGGCCGGTGGTGGTAGGTTGACGGCGCATAGCGCTGTCAATCCTACACTAATCGCACCGCCGCCGCACTTGGTGGTAGGTTGACGGCGCATAGCGCTGTCAATCCTACACCAGATCGCACCGCCGCCGCACCTGGTCGAAACCTGACATCGCGTGGCGACGTCAACCTTCCGCCGTGCGCCGGTCCAGCCTTACTGGGGTCAGGTTGACGGCGGTCCTGGAACACACGCACGCCTCAACAGGCACGCGCCTCGCCGAAACTCCGCGCGGACAGCTCCCGGGCGCGTGCGCCTCGCCGAAACTCCGCGCGGACAGCTCCCGGGCGCGTGCGCCTCGCCGATGCTCCGCGCGGACAGGTGCTCCCGGTAGGGCTGCCCGCCTGAAGTCCGCTCGGACAGGTGTTCCCAGCAGGCTGCCCCGCTGAGCTCCATGCCTGCTAGTGCTGGATGGGCGTTCCCAGCGGACCGCCCGGCTTCGTCTCGACCGGCTCCACTACACTGTCGGCACTCGGCCGAGGCAGGCGCGGGACGACGCCGTTCGCGGTTGCCAGGGCCTCGATCGTGTAGTTGCTGCCGGGGTGCCACAGCACCCACTCCTTCAAACCGGCGTCGTACACGGCATCGATCTGCGCGCGCACGTGCGCGGCCTCATAGCGAGGCGCGCCGAGCGTGAAGTCCTGAAGCCACGCCACGATCCTCGGCGGATTCTCGAACTTCGCGTTGCGGCGCACACCGTGCTGGAGCGCGGTCTTCACCGTCTCGTACGGGCTCGCGTTCGGATGTGCAATGCCGTAGGAGCCGCGCGCATAGTGCGACGGGTAAACCATCGGCAGCAGCGCGTCCGTCACGTCCGCCAGCTTCTCCCACAACTGGCCGATGCCCATGTCGGTGCCGGCCGACGTCGTCAGCCCGAACACATCCGCCGTGATGGGTACGTCATAGGACGCCAGCTTCTCGCGCGAGTAGATGATGAAGTCCCGGATCCCATCGGCCTTGCTGCGCCCTTCCGCCGCGGGCCATGAGCCCTGTCGCATCAGCGTGCCGGGCACGTCCGGGAATCGCACATAGTCCCACTGGATCTCCGAGAAACCGAGTTCCAGCGCTTCCCGCGCTATCGCGATGTTGTAATCCCACACATGCCGGTTGTAGGAGTCCAGCCACCGGTACCCATCGCGGTCCAGCCACTCTCCGCCGTCTACGTGCTCCACCGCCCAGTCCGCTCGTGCCTTCGCCAGTGGACCATCCTTGAAGACCACGATCCGCGCGACCGGGAAGATCCCGTTCTCTCGCAGCTTCTTCAGCACGCCGCGGATATCACTGATGTAGATCCGCTCCGCCCCGATCGCGCGCACCATCGGCACGCGCGTACTGTAGCTGACTTCCCCGCCCTCCTTCACGTCGATCACGAACGTGTTGATCTCCGTCGCGTTCGCGATACCGATCAGCCGGTCGAGCTTGCGCTGCGACCCCACCGCGTAGGCATTCAGGTACAGCCCCTTCATGACGTCAGGACGCGGGACGCGCGGTACTCCGTCCGTGATCGGGGCGAAGCCGAACATCTGCTCGCTCGTCGCGCCCGCCATCACGATCTCCTGCCCAGCCGCACCCGCCGCCAGCGCTTCAGCGGCCGCCACCGAATCGGCATGCAGAGCCGCGCCTTCCAGCGCCGCCTGCTCGGCCTGCACCCGCTCCGCCGGTGCCTCGGCCGCAGCCTCCGCACTTGCGATGTCGGCCGGCGGCGCAAAGCGCGCAACGGCCACCACCATGAACACGAGTGCCACCATGGCCGCTGCCATGTACCGGCGTCGACCATTCATCCACTGCGACACAGATGTGCGTACATCGGCGTTCTGCTGCGCCATGGAGCCTTCTCCTCTGCTGCTTTTCAGCCGGGCAATACGCTGTTGATCCGGGGCTGCACAGTGAATTTAAGGCGAATCGGCCTTCCGCGTAACCCCTTTAATATCCGCGACTTACATATGCAGTTGCTCAGTATGTCGGCATGGACGGATCGATGTCCGTCGCCCAGCTTCTGATGCCACCCTTCAGATTGATGAGCCTGTCGAAGCCGTGGGCGCGGAGTTGGCGGATGGCGCCGGCGCTGCGGGAGCCGGACCGGCAGTAGAGCACGACGTCGGAGGCGGAATCGATTTCACCCTTGCGATCGAGGACCTGATCGAGAGGGATGAGGCGGGCGCCGAACTCGCCGAGATTGGCGATATCCCACTCGAACGGCTCACGCACGTCGATGATGGCGATGTTCTCGCCGGCATCAATCCGCTGTCTGAGCTCGGCGGGCGTGATCTGCGGGATGGCGTTGGGCGCCTGGGGCGTATGCATGCTCTGTCCTCCTGGAGCGCAGAACTCGTCGTAATCAATGAGAGCCGTGACGGTAGGGCGGTCGCCGCACACGGGGCAGTCGGGGTTGCGTCGCAGCCGGAGCTCGCGCCACTGGAAAGTGAGCGCGTCGAACAGGACGAGGCGGCCGATGAGCGTGTCGCCGCGGCCGATGATCAGCTTGATGGCCTCGAGCGCCTGGAGCGAGCCGATGATGCCGGGCAGCACACCGAGGACGCCGCCCTCGGCGCAGCTGGGCACGAGTCCGGGTGGTGGCGGCTCGCGGAAGAGGCAGCGATAACAGGGCGCCGTGCGGCCCGTAAAGACGGAGACCTGCCCCTCGAACCGCAGGATGGAGCCGTAGACGTACGGTCTGCCGAGCAGCACGCATGCGTCGTTGACCAGGTAGCGGGTCGGGAAGTTGTCGGTGCCATCGATGACGACGTCGTACCCACCGAGAATATCGAGGGCGTTGTCGCGAGTCAGCCGGACATTGTGAGTGACAATGTCGACATTGGGGTTCATCGCGCGCAGACGGGCGGCTGCGACATCGACTTTCTTCCTGCCCACGTCGCCGGTGGCGTAGAGCACCTGCCGCGGGAGATTGCTGAGGTCGATGACATCGAAATCGATGATGCCGATGCGGCCGACCCCTGCCGCAGCGAGATAGAGTCCGATCGGCGATC
>JAGTUV010000050.1 GCA_018224305.1 Gemmatimonadota bacterium | reverse complement strand
GAACCGCTGCTCCGAGCTCCTCGCGCCCGTCACGATGACGCCCATGTACTCCCGCCCGACCGAACCAGCCTCGCCGAGCACGGTCGGGTTCCATGTCGAGCGCTGACCGCTGATCTGCGCCTGGTTGAACCACGGGCCGGACGACAGCCCGTGCTGGAGGTTGAGCACGTTGTAGCCGATCTTCACGTCCTCCGCGGACTCGAACGATGTCATTCCGCCGAAACCGCGCTTGTCGCTCTCGAAGCGACCGTTCCAGCTCAGGCTCAGTGTCTGGTTGTCCGCGGGCTGCCCGGACAGTTTCGCGACGCCCAGGTGGGAACGGAACGGCTGCTCGAACGTGCCCTCGTACTGGCCGAACTGGGTGGCGAACTCAGGCCGCCCCAGGGTCACAGTCGCCGCCCTGTTCTGGATGTTGTTCTCGTATGCGGCGAAGTAGTGCAGCCTGTCATGGATGATGGGACCACCGGCGCTCAACCCCATCTGGAAACGCTCGTAATCCGGCTTCTCGACGCAGACATCCTCCTCATCGCAGCGCCGCACCAGACCCGGGTTCTCACCGACCAGGTCCTTGTTCTGACCCAGGATGAAGCCGCTGATCTCCAGATCGTTGGTGCCACTCTTCGTTGTGGCCGTCACGATCGCGCTGCCCGCCCGCTGATACTCCGCCTTGAAGTTCTGCGTGATGACGCGGAACTCCTGAAGTGCGATCTGCGGGAACGGGTTGCCACGGCTCGCGTCCTGGCCGTGCACGCCGCCCTCGAGAATGTCGTTCTTGAAACTGGCGCCATCGATGAACACGTTGATCTTCGTCGCGGGCAGGCCCGCGGCCGTAATCTGCTTGTTCGTCTCGTTATGGCTGACCGTGATGCCGGGCGCGAGGCCCGCGAAGTTCAGGAAATTGCGATCCGGCTGCGGCAGGGAGCGCATCTGCTCTTCGGTCACGTTCGTCGCCACCTCTGACGTGCGCGTTTCGATCGTGCGCGTGCCCACCGCGGTGATGCCTTCCAGCAGCACCGCCTGCGGCGACAGACGCAGATCGATTGTCAGTGACTGGCCGATCAGCACGCGCACCTCACGCGGCTGAATGGAGTAGCCGATCATCTGGACACTCATCGCGTACGTAGCGGGCTGCACGCCCACCAGCGCATACGTGCCATTGTCGAGCGACAGCGTGCTGCGCTGTGCTCCCGTCTCGGGATTCACGATGCGCACCTGCGCGCCGCCCACCGGCTCGCCGGCGTCATTCACAACCCGTCCGCGAATCACTCCTGTGGTGTTCTGTGCCGCCAGCTCATTGGAGCCCAGCAGCACGAACAGCAGCAGGAGCAGCAACGCCCCTGGACCTGTGTGCTTCGATACGTGGATCATGAAACGGCCTCCTTACCCGGTTTGTGCCTGATTACATCACACTGCATCACCATCACCATCGTCGCCCCCGCCCTCATGGCGCACACGCCGCCATCCCGGATCCGCTCCGCATGAGCGCCGTACCACCAGCTCCGTCGGCAGCAGCTCCTGCCGCCGCTCGCCCGTCAACTCCGTTATGACCTGGAAGAGACGTCGCGCCGCCTGATCGCCCAGCTCCGAAATCGACACCCGCACCGTGGTCAGCGGAGGACTCATGTAGCGCGCGATCGGGATGTCATCGAAACCGGCAATCGCCATCTCCTCCGGCACCCGCACGCCGGCTTCGCGCAGCGCGCTCAGCGCACCGATCGCCATCGAGTCGTTCGCCGCGAACAGCGCCGTCGGCCGCTGCTCCAGCTCCAGCAGTTCCAGCGCGGCGCGATGCCCGGACTGTTCCGAGAAGTCACCGGCTACCTCGAGCTCCGGGGCCGCCGTCACGCCGGCGGCGGCAAGTGCTTCGTGTGCGCCCCGCAGGCGCTCCCGCGCATCATGGTTCCGCATCGGGCCCGTGATCAGTCCGATGCGACCGTGCCCCTGCCTCAGCAGGTGCTCGGTCATTGCGAACGCGCCGCCCCGATTGTCAATGTTGAGCGAGTTGTAGATGTCATCGTCGCCTGCACAGTTCAGCAGCACGACGGGGAGCTTATCGGGAAGATTCTGCGCGAGTATGTGGGTATCGAGATCGGGCGACATCACGATCAGCCCGTCCACGCGGCCGCGCATCGCCCGCAGCGCCGCCTCGATCCCTGCCCGGTCATTGTGCGAACTCGACACCAGCAGGTGCCATCCGGACCGCTGCACTTCTTGATCGATGCCGCGAATCACTTCGGAGAAGAACTCGCCGTACAGGTCAGGCAGTACCACGCCGATCGTCTGCGCCCGCCGCGTGCTCAGCGTGCGTGCCGCACCGTTCGGGATATAGCGAAGCCGCTTCGCCACATCATCAATGCGACGCCGCGTATCCGCGTGTACCGGACCGCTGTTGTTGATCACGCGCGAGACGGTAGCGACGGACACGCCCGCTTCCCGCGCGACATCCCGGATGGTCGATGCCACATCCCCTCCAGGGGGCTGGTCGATCGGGACCGCCGGGTGTAACCGCTTACAGGAGGCTGTGTGCTGGTGCCCCGGCGGCACTCGGTGTAAGCGGTTACACGATATGCCGCCTGCCGCGGCCTGTCAACTCATTTCCATCTATTGGCGCACCACCGCACTGAGGCGTCGGGTGCAGGCATATGCCGGGAGGTCTCGCGAATCGCAGGAACATGCGGGTGTCGAGCACCCGCACCGGGCGTCTCGGGCGGACCCCGTGGCAGGCACGCAAGGAGAGCCGGTGCCCTGTCACAGGTGGCCCGGCCGTTTTGCCCACCGCGCCGCATTCGGGTACGTTCCCGAAGGATCCGAACGTCGAGGGTTCAATCCTCCAGCGAAGGGAACACCGCGCGGGCCGTCATTCCAGCTCTTGCAGCCGTCCTGCTCACGCCCGTACTCCTGTCCGCGCAGGTACGTGCGCCCGACGCGCGCACGGTCGCGCCGGCACCGCGCACTTCGGGTGCAGACATCGCCTGCGAGCTTTCCGCCGGTGACGGACTCACTCTGGCGTTCACGGCGTGTCCCGCCCGGCGCGGCGGGAGCGCTGCCAGGGAGGTGGAAGTCGTCGAGTACCGGAACGGCGACTCGCAGGTACGTGGCGCCCGGGTGACCGTGCAGGGCGTCGTGCGCAGCAACCTCGCCGCACTCCACATCGGCTGGAGTGATCCGGATGACGACGGGGACGGAGTGCCGACCACGACGGACGTTGCCAGGAGGGCGGGCGGACGCATGAAGGTCGGTCGCGTGACGCTCCGGCGGACGACTGCCGCAGGGGCGAACCGCGCCGCCCTGCCGTGGGAGGACGGCGACGTGGATGGGGACGGATTCCCCGTGACCGTCGATCTCCGGGATCCCTCCGGCGGCACCACTACCGTTTCGTTCGATGGGTGCCGGGCCGTGGCCGGCACGGACCCGGCCGCGGACGACGTGACGCTCGTGTGCCGGGAGGCGCGCATGGTGGCGGCGCTGGACGCCAATCCCTACGCACGCTTCATTGCCGGGGCGACAGACCGACCGGAGGTCGACATCCCGCTGCTGGATCGACGGGCGCCCCCGTCGGCGCCTTCAGCCCCGGCCGCACGCGGCGCCGCGCAGAGCACGCGTGCGTTCCGGCTGGAGGGTGTGCGACTCGAAAGCTGGTCCGTGGATCTGGACCCGGCGCGCGGCAATGGAAGCTGGACCCTCGAGGTCCGTGTGAATCGCGTCGAGATGGCCTGAGTCGGCACCTCCCCGATCGGGGAGGGAACGTTCACCGCATGAATCCGTGTAGCGCACCCTGATAGCCACGATCTTCGGCGGGATCGGCCTGTTTCTCCTCGGCATGATCCTCATGACCGATGGGCTGAAGGCGGCCGCGGGCGATGCACTGCGCCAGGTGCTGCGGCGGTTCACCGGCGGGCCCATCACATCCATCGCGTCCGGTGCGACGCTGACGGCGCTGGTGCAGTCGTCGAGCGCGACCGTCCTGACGACGATCGGGTTCGTGAGCGCCGGGCTGCTCACGTTCACCCAGGCCGTGGGCGTGATCTTCGGCGCGAACCTGGGCACGACCAGCACCGGCTGGATCGTGGCGCTGCTGGGTCTCAAGCTCAGCATCGGCACACTGGCGCTCCCACTCATCGGCGCAGGTGCCCTCATGCGCCTGCTCGGACGCGGCCGCGTACCCGCGTTCGGTCTGGCGCTCGCCGGCTTCGGCCTGATCTTCGTCGGCATCGATACGCTCCAGGCCGGTATGGAAGACCTCGCCGGCCGGGTCGATCCCGAGTCCTTCCCTCCCGCCACGCTGGGCGGACGCGTCCTTCTGGTCGGCATCGGCATCGTGATGACCGTGGTCATGCAGTCGTCCAGCGCAGCCGTGGCGACAACACTCACGGCCCTCTTCACCGGCACCATCGACATCGAGCAGGCCGCCTCACTGGTGGTGGGGCAGAACGTCGGTACGACCGTGACCGCCGGCCTGGCCGCCATCGGCGCTACCGTTCCCGCCCGTCGGACTGCGCTCGCCCATGTTCTCTTCAACGTGTTCACGGGCATTGGGGCGTTCCTGCTGCTTCCATTCATTCTGGACATCGAGCATTTCGCGGCCCGGCTGTTCGGCGACGTTGAGCCCGCACTCGTCATCGCCGGCTTCCACACCGGATTCAACCTGCTGGGCGTGCTGATCCTGGCCCCGTTCACCGCGCCCTTCGCGCGCCTGGTCAGCCGGATGATCCCGGACGAGGGTCCTGCTCTCACGCGGTTCCTCGACCCGTCGCTCACCGAGGTGCCCGCCGTGGCGCTGGAGGCCGCACGACGCACGGTCCTCGAGACCGCAGCCACGCTGGTCGCCGTCTTCCAGACCGTGGCGGCGAAGCCGGTGCGACGGTCGCTCCCGGTACGCACGCTGGAGGATGCCGACTCGGCGCTCGCGGAGACGCGACGGTTCCTGGGCATGCTCCACGGCGTGGAGGCACCCGCGGACCGGGATTGGCACCTCTCCCTGCTGCACGCCATCGACCATCTGGACCGACTCATAGATCGCCTCCGCTACGGCACGCCCTCGGGCGCGGTGGACGACCCTGCGTTCGACGAACTGCGATCGCGCGCGGTCGGTGCGCTCGGGTCGACTCTGTCGTGGCTGAGGAACGAGGCGACTGAAACGCCGGACGCAGTCCTCGAGATCCTCTCGAGAGACGTGGCGGATCGGCGGCGCGATGAGCGGCGACAGACGCTCGAAGCCACCGCCGCCGGGCAGATCGATCCCGACACTGCACTGGTGCGGCTGGAGGCCATGCGCTGGCTGGATTCATCGCTCTATCACAGCTGGCGGGCCGCGCATCACCTGGCCCGTCCGGTCACATCGCAGGACCTGTCCGGCTCGGCACGTTCGGAGGAGATCGACTGACATCAGAACCGCAGGCACATACTAACCACAGAGATCAATGGCGAAGAAGCTGTCGGCTAAGCAGCAACAGGAACTTCTCGCGCTGCTGAAAATGCGTTTCGAGAAGAACAAGAAGCGTCACAAGGGAGTCGACTGGGCGGAT
>JAGTUV010000049.1 GCA_018224305.1 Gemmatimonadota bacterium | reverse complement strand
CCGCCGGCGATGGCGCTCTCGACTTCGGCGAACGCGCGCTGCATGGTCTGAGCCGCCTGTCCCGCGGCCTCGGAAGTGAGCTCGAGGTTCTCCGACACCTCCTCGATCGCCACCTGCTGCGAGCTGACGAGGCCGGCGAGTTCGCTGCTCATCCGCTGGATGTTCTCGATCGCTTCGCGCACGTTGAGCGCCGTTTCCTCCGTGAACGCGATCTCGATACGATTGCTGATCGTGGCCAGATTGCCGGCGATCTCGTCGGCGACGGCGGTGAGGCGCGACATGTCCGGCAGCGTGTAGCCGGGCAGCATATCGCTCCGGAGCGGTTCCGCAAATTCGTAGTTGGCGAACGTGCGCCGCGAGATGATTTCTGCCTGCCAGTCGCCGAACAGCGACTCGGGCGCGAGCATGACCGCGGGCTCCTGCGGCAGCGCCACGTCCGCGTCGATCGTCATCGTCACGATGACAGCGGCCCCGCCCTGCTCCAGGTCGATCGACTCGACGCGGCCGATCGGCACGCCGCGGTACTTGACCGTGCTGCCCTCGAGCAGCTGCGCCACCTCGGTGAACCGGGCCTGCACTTCCCGCTCTTCGCTGCCGAACCTGAGGCCCTGGAGCCAGAACGTGCTGACCACGATCAGCACGACGGCCAGGATCAGCACGGTGCCGACCACCACTTCGTTCCTGCGATTCACGCCACCGCCTCCTGCGCGAGCT
This sequence comes from Gemmatimonadota bacterium, assembly GCA_018224305.1. Taxonomy (GTDB): domain Bacteria; phylum Gemmatimonadota; class Gemmatimonadetes; order Longimicrobiales; family RSA9; genus SH-MAG3. The sequence continues at coordinate 7,926 of JAGTUV010000049.1, read as the reverse complement.
TCGGGTTCCCCTCGATAAAGCCACGGACCACGGGATCCTCCGCCTGCTGAATTTCCGCCGGCGTCCCGATGAAGCGGATGCCGCCATCGTAAAGCATCGCAACACGGTCCGCGACGCGATAGGCGCTCTTCATGTCATGCGTGACGACGACGCCCGTCACGTTGAGTTCGTTCGCCATCTTGATGATCAGTCCATCAATGACGGCTGTCGTCACCGGATCGAGGCCGGTCGTCGGCTCGTCGTAGAGCACGTACTTGGGCCGCGACGCGATTGCGCGCGCGAGACCGATCCGCTTGCGCTGACCACCCGACAATTCCGCTGGCAGCCGGTCGTCGTATCCGCTCATCTCGACCAGTTGAAGTGACTCCTCGACACGCCCGACGATTTCCGGTTCAGGCATCCGTACGCGCCGCAACCCCATCGCGACGTTGTCGAACACGGTCATCGAATCGAACAGAGCCGCAAACTGAAAAACGTAGCCGACCCGGCGTCGCAGGTCGTAGAGTTCGTCGCGGTGGAGTGTCGACACGTCCTGGCCGTCCACGTATACGTCGCCGGCGTCCGGTTCCAGCAGCCGGACGATCGACTTCAACAGCACCGACTTGCCGACACCCGAATAGCCGATGACCGCCAGCGTCTCACCCTCCTCGACAGTGAGCGACACACCGTTCAGGATGACATTGGTGCCGAATGCCTTGCGCACATCGTGCAGTTCGATGCTCACAGCAGCACCACCGCCCAGAAGGCATCGAGCACGAGGATCATCATGCTGCTGACGACAACCGCCTGCGTGGTGGACCGGCCGACCGCAGCCGCACCGCCCATCGTGTGGAAGCCGTAATACGCGCCGATCGCCGTGACGGACAGGCCGAAGGATGCCGCCTTGATCAGCGAGTACTGAATGTCGAACTGCACGAAGAAGAGTCGGAGACCGCGCACGAACTGCGGTGTCGACATGTCGAGCAGGTTGATCGCCGTGATCCAGCCACCGAGGATACCGATCGCGTTCGCGAACGCGACGACGACCGGAAACATGATGATGCCCGCCAGGACCCGTGGCACGACGAGGTAGGCCAGGGGGTCGTAGCCGAGCGTCTCGAGCGCGTCGATCTGCTCCGTGACACGCATGGTGCCGATCTCGGCGGCGATATTCGCGCCGACGCGGCCGGCCAGTGCGAGCCCCGTGAGCACCGGACCCAGCTCCAGGATCATGGTCTTGCCGACGAGGACGCCGACGAAATAGAGCGGGATCGCGCCGGTGAACGTGTAGGACGCCTGGAGGGCGAGGACAATGCCGGTGAACGCGGCAATGAAGAGTGCGATCGGCAGGGACTCCACACCGAGCCGCGCCATGTGTGAAATCAGGAGGCGGCTCCACGTGCCGACGTCGCCCGCGCTGCGCACCACGCTGGAGGCGAAGCCACCAAACCGGCCGAAGCCGCCCGCGGTTTCGAGGGCAGACCGTCCGACCCAGGCAGCGGGTGACGTCCAGGCTTGGTTCATGGCCGAAAAGTAGTCGCGACTGCGATCGAAAGTCCACCCTCAGGCCCGCCGCTTGCACGGATCGGTGGACGAAACGGACATCCGCGCAGGCCGGCTGGCGCGTGCAGTCCGGCGACATCCGTGCATGCCGGTTCACGTGTGATATCCGGCGAACCAGGAGTCGAGCAGACCGGCTGGCATGGACGTCGCCGGGTTACAGATCGAGTATGTCGAGCGAAGTGATGCGTGGCGCCTCGTCGATACGGGACGCGAGGTCGTAGAAATGCAGCAGACCCTGCTGCATGGGCAGGTCGAGATCGAACCTGAGCGAATGCCAGTAGCGGAGCAGGCGATCGGACGCGAGGCCGAACCCGGGCGCATAGCGCGTGGCGAGGTCGGCGGCGTGCGTTTCGAACCAGGGCAGGGACTCGCGCAGCAGGCCGGCCAGCCGGCTGGTTTCGGCGGCGTCGGCATCCCGCCTCACCTGCCACACGGCGAACGCGAACGGCAGGCCGGTCCAGTCCCACCATTCCGCGCCGAGGTCCGTCGCAGTACGACCGGGCGGCGGGATGCGGCGCAGTGCAATGTCGCCGATGCGAAGCGCCGCGGCCGCTCCGTCCGTCAGGGGATCGTCATCGCCGGCCTGATCGAACCACTGGTAGCGCGGGCGCACACCCGTTCGCAGTTCGAGGAGCACGCGCAGCAGGACGACGGACGTGGCGGAGGCGGTGGGTATGGCCACCGTTGCACCGTCGAGTTCGTCGAGGGGTACCGTACTCTCGAGGAGGATGCTCTGGACGGCACCGGCGGAACCGATGGCGAGGCCGGGCAGGATCGAGTATTCGTCGGCGTGGCGGGCGAACTCGATACTGGAGCACGGCGCTACATCGATGGCGCCGCTCGCGAGAGCGGCATTGAGTCGCGACGGCACATCACGGACGAGCTCAACGCCGTCCGCACCTTTTTCCAGGAGCAGTGCGTGTACGGGAACGCAATTGCTGTAATCGATATGGCCGAGCCGGATCATGGCGGGCGAAGATAGCGCGGCGTCGCGCAAGCGCCAGAGACGCCGCGTCCTTGCCGGCACTCTGATCCTGCTCGCACTCGTCGCTGGCTCGGTGCTGATCTTCGTCATGGACAGCCTGCTGGAGTCACTCAAGCGCGAGTATGTCATACATGCCGTGCTTCCCGGCGCGACAGGACTCGCGCCCGAGTCTCCAGTGTGGCTGAGTGGCCGGCAGGTCGGCCGTTTGACACGGATCGGTATTCTGCCATCGGGGGGCGATTCGCTGGCGCGCGTCATTGTCGATATCCGGCTCCCACAGCGGCTGCAGTCGCAGGTACGCGAAGACAGCGAGGTTCGACTGACGTCGATCGGTCCGATCAGCGAGCGCGTCATCGACATCTCCGCCGGCACCGCCGCTTCGCGCGTGCTGACGGAGGGTGACACGCTCCGTCAGGCGCCGCAGGTGACGGCATTGCAACTCGCGCAGCAATCGGCGGTGATCAAGGCGTCACTCGATAGTGCCGTCACCGGTCTGCTGCGCTTCGGCCCGGCGATCCGCACGCGTCTCGAGCAGATGGAGCGCTCATTTGCGGGCCTCGATGCAGTGATGGTGGAGGCGGACCGCCTCCAGTCGGACGTGGCGGACAACCCGGGCCTGGCCCTGCTGCAGAGCCCATCGTTCGCGGCTGCGCTGGAGGGGACGCGGGCACATGCGGCCGAACTGCCTGTCATGATCCGCCGATTCGGCGACAGTGCAGCGCCGGCCGGCGAGGTTCGCACGGCGGTTGCGCGGCTTCAGCTGCGCGCGGACTCGCTCAGCTCGCAACTCGCGGCAGCGATCGCGGCGCTCGACAACCCCAACGGCACGTTGTCGCGCATGCAGCAGGACACTGCGATCATGCGCGCGGTCAACGGTGCGCGGGCGGAGCTGGATTCGCTGATGGCTGACATGCGAAGGAACCCGCTGCGCTACGTCTTCTAGCGGACCTGGAACCCATCCTGCATTTTGGCCCCGCCCTCTATCCTGGCGTCCCCCTGCCTGGCGGCAGGAAGGTCGGTCGAGCCGCCGTGATCCGCCTCCCGCGTAAACCCGGGTCACCCCCCGCGGGTATGGCGCCGGGCGGAAAAGTGTCTCAATGAGTCAAAATGCAGGATGGGTTCCAGGTCCGCTTTTACCGGCGCTTCTGCGGCCGCTGACCATCAATCGTGAACACCAGCGGCTCGTCGCCGGCCGGCGGGGCGGTCTCCACAATGATGCGACGCACCACTCCCTGCGGGTCGTCGATCTCGATCTCGAATTCCACCCGCTGGTCCCGTGAGGAAATGCGCGTGCGCACTCGCGTGCCGGGCGCCTGCTCCCGTTTTACGCAATTCCGGAACAGCGTCTTCGTGGATTGACGCCCGCTCTCCAGCATGCGCGTCACCTTCACCAGCCGAAGCCAGTCCGGCTGATAACTCAACTCGTAGCTCTCACCGCGTTGATCCGAGCCGCGAGCCTCGCGGTTGTGCCGCGCCATGCCGCCTCCAACCTGAATAACAGATGGTACGAAAGGGGACGTATATTTCCCCGGTACTCCGGACGCTGTCAAGCCGACCCCCCGCTGCCGCCGGTCGCAGCCGGCAAGTACGATCCTTGCACCCCCCCGCCAACACGACTCTTGACCGCCGATTTCCCGCATGGTAGACTGATCGACATAACCCGCGACAAGAACCTCCCGCATAACGGAGGCGCGAGCCACGCGCCGACCTTTTCATTGGTCGAATAATCAACGTCCGTTCAGCACAGTGGCCAACCGTGAACGGAGTCGCTCACCTTTCCGCCGACCATGCACAACCGGAGTGATCCGTGGACATCACCGAACTGAAGAGCAAATCCATCGCCGAGCTGCACGAAATGGCGGAGGAGCTCAACATCACGAACTATTCAGGTCTCCGTAAGCAGGATCTGATCTTTCGCATAGAACAGAACCTCCTCGACAGTGACGTCGTCCTGCGCGGCGAAGGCGTGCTCGAGATCCTCCCCGAAGGATACGGCTTCCTGCGCTCGCAGGACTGGAACTACCTGTACGGCCCGGATGACATCTACGTCAGCCCGTCTCAAATCAAGCGTTTCGATCTGCGTACCGGCGATACGGTGATGGGCCAGGTCCGTCCGCCGAAGGAGGGAGAACGCTACCTCGCGCTGCTCAAGGTCGAGCAGGTCAACCTCGATGATCCCGAGAAGGCAAAGCACCGCATCGCGTTCGACAACCTGCGCCCGCGCTACCCGGAGGAGCGCTTCAAGCTCGAGGACGCCGAGGGTCACATCTCCATGCGTCTGCTGGACCTGATGACACCGATCGGCAAGGGTCAGCGAGGCCTGATCGTCTCACCGCCCAAGGCGGGCAAGACGATGCTCATGCAGCAGATGGCAAACTCGATCATCGAGAACCATCCGGAAGTGCACCTCATCGTGCTGCTCATCGACGAGCGGCCCGAGGAGGTGACGGACATGGAAGAGAACGTGAAAGGCGAGGTCATCTCATCGACGTTCGATGAGCCGGCCGACCGGCACACGCAGGTGGCGGAGATGGTCATCGAAAAGGCGAAACGCCTGACCGAGCACGGCCGCGATGTCGTCATCCTGCTCGACTCCATCACTCGCCTCGCCCGCGCCTACAACGTCACTGTACCGCACTCGGGTAAGATCCTCTCCGGCGGTGTCGACGCACACGCGCTCCACAAGCCCAAGCGATTCTTCGGTGCCGCACGCAACATCGACCAGGGCGGCTCGCTCACGATCATCGCGACCGCCCTCATCGAGACCGGCTCGCGCATGGACGAAGTCATCTTCGAGGAGTTCAAGGGCACCGGCAACATGGAGGTCGTGCTCGACCGCCACATCGCCGACAAGCGCATCTTCCCCGCCGTAGACATCAACCGGTCCGGGACACGCAAGGAAGAGCTGCTCATGGACGAGGTCGAACTCAACCGTGTCTACCTCCTCCGTAACTTCCTGGCCGACATGCCGCCCGCCGAGGCTCTCGAGTTCCTCCTCGATCGCGTCAAGCGCACGAAGACGAACAAGGAATTCCTTGACAGCATGGCGCGCGGATATCCATGGACAGGGCGGCCAGACGGCAGGTATACGTCACAGTATCCGCGATGGACAGGCTTTCTGCGCGGGATCGGCTCCCCGGGCGCCGAGTTCAGACCTGTGCCGAAAGCTTCCGGTCCACCAGCAGCGTCAGGGTCGCCTGTTGCGCGTCGCTCAACTCGAGCGGCTCGCACAGCACCATGACGTTCGCGGCCCCATCATCGGGCATGAAGAGAACGAGGCCGGCCGCAGCTGAAACCGTCCATGGCGTCGCCCTGCCCAGCCCATCTATGCGCATCGCGCTGCCTGGCGCCGTGAGTGATGCCAGGTACCGGCCGTACTCGACCCACACCGGTAGCGGGCTCCGATCGATCAGGCTGGGCAGGACCTGTTCCTCGTAGTGACGGACCGCACCCTTGAAGGCGTCGGGACGCTCGTGTTTCAACTGCCGCAGCGCCTCGCGGTAGGACGGGCGCGGGTCGGCAATGCCTTCTGCTTCGGCGGCTTCGGCCAGCCGGGCCTCCGCGCGGGCACGTGTGTGAGGATCCATGGCGCGGCACGATGGGCCCTGCGCACGCCGGTGTCAACACGACTTTCGCCCGCCGCCCGCAGTGGCTACCTTGGCTGGCCAAGCCTGCGAGGAGTAGCCATGCCTGCACCGATCAATGCCAAACGTGCCCGCGGAATGCCGGAAACGGATCTGCTGGAACTGTCATGGGAGTTCTTCGGCGAGCTGTGCCGCGTACTCGCGTTGAAGGTCGCCGCTGACGGCTTCAAGCCGGAACTCGTGATTGGAATCGCAAAGGCCGGAGTCATCCCGGGCGCCGTCGTCGCTTCCATCCTGCGCTGTGACTTCTATTCGCTCAAGATCAGCCGTGACACCGGAGGCGAACGCGCCCGGGCTCGGCCCAAGATCCTGTCAGCTGCACCGAAGGAAGCCGCCGGCAAGCGCGTGCTGATCGTCGATGAGATCTGCACATCCGGCGAGACCATGCGCATCGCCCTCAACGCACTGCGTCAGGTGTCGCCCTCCGAGTTGCGCACTGCAACGAGCCTCACCAAGGTCGGCGGCTACAAGCCCGACTATCACGCCCTGGAGACGAGCGCCACCGTCGTGTTCCCCTGGGATCGCCACATCCTCGATGACTCCGGTGACATCGTAGCCAATCCGATCTACGACGGTTTGGGATAGCAACGCGCCGGCCCGCTCGTCTTCTCGGTCACATGCGCGCGTTGTGATAGGAGCGTCCGGCTGCCGTAACGGCTGCTCGCCGCCGGACGCTGCTCGCGCCGGTCACTTCTGCGGTGGATCGCCATAGCCGTGGCTCTGCGGGTTCGCGGCCCTGTCATGGCTGTAGTCCATCGTCTGCGTCCTGCTGAACAGCTCCGTCAGTTCCCGATCGTCCAGCGCGTCCACACTCCCGCCGCCCGGCATCGGGTCAGGCACCTGCACGACACGATAGGGACGCTGGCTGTTGCTGACGCAGTTGAACACGACCGTGTGAACTGCGCGGCCCGGATCGTAGTCGCTGCGCGTCACACGCCAGGTGTCGCCATTTGCTTCAAACAGGTCCCGCATGTGCACCTCCGGATCATGATCAGACGTCCAGGTTCTTCACGTACTCCGCGTTCTTCTCGATGAACTGACGGCGCGGCTCGACCTCGTCGCCCATCAGCGTGGTGAAGACGGAATCCGCGTCCACTGCGTCATCGACCGTGACCTGCAGGATCGTGCGCGTCTCCGGATCCATCGTCGTCTTCCACAGCTGTTCGGGGTTCATTTCTCCGAGACCCTTGTAACGCTGGATGTTGACGTTGCGCTTGCCGTCGCTGCCGTTCATCCGGTCCATCAGCACATCGCGCTCATTCTCAGAGTACGCGTAATGCTCTTCCTTGCCGCGTGCGACGCGGTAGAGGGGCGGCTGCGCGATATAGACCATGCCCTCTTCGATCAGCTGTCGCATGTGCCGGAAGAAGAACGTCAGCAGCAGCGTGCGAATGTGCGCGCCGTCGACGTCGGCGTCGGTCATGATGATGACCTTGCCATAACGCGCGTTCTTCGTGCTGAACTCATCCTCGCCGATGCCGGTGCCGAGCGCGGCGATGATCGTGCGGATCTCCTCGTTCGACAGAATCTTGTCGAGTCGTGCACGCTCGACGTTCAGGATCTTGCCGCGCAGCGGCAGGATCGCCTGGTAGTTGCGGTCGCGTCCCTGCTTCGCACTGCCGCCTGCGGAGTCGCCCTCGACCAGGTAGATCTCGCACATGGCCGGATCGGTGATCGAACAGTCAGCCAGCTTGCCGGGCAGCACCATCCCCTCGAGCGCGTTCTTCCTGCGCACCAGTTCGCGCGCCTTGCGTG
>JAGTUV010000048.1 GCA_018224305.1 Gemmatimonadota bacterium | reverse complement strand
TTCGCCGAGGCACGGCTGCACAACGTGCTCGGGGACGGCGAGACGGCCCGTTTCATCCCGATCAGCCTCGGGATTCGTTTCTAGTCCGTTTCCGACGGGACGGGTCGGTTGATACATCGCCGGTCCGGCTGAACCGGAAGCAAACGACCGCTCCCGTGGCCCTGTGCCGCGGGGGCGGTCGTGCTTTCCTCCTCCGGGCGTGGCGCACGGATTGCACCCGTCGTGGTCGTGAAAACAGCACTCCGGAACCTTGGCATTGCGGTCGTGGGCGCTGCGGCGGCGACGGCTGTCTACGCGTGGCTGGTGGAGCCGCGGTGGCTCCAGCGGACGCGCACGATGCTGCACCACGCGCGGCTGCCGCGAGCGCTGGAGGGGCTGCGCATCGGGCTGCTGACGGACCTGCATGCGAGCCGCGACACGCCGGCCGGTCTGATCGCGCGCGCGGTGCGGATGACGATGGCGGAAGCGCCGGACCTGATCGCGATCACGGGCGACATCGCGGAGGACGAGGCGGTGCTCGAGGCGACGCTGGACGAGCTGGCCGCGCTGCGTGCGCCGCTGGGCGTCTACATCGTGCCGGGCAACCACGACTATCGCGATGTCGGCATCGAACGCTGGCACGATGCGGTGTCGCGGCGCCCATCGCTCATCGACCTGACGAACGACGCGCGGGTCCTCGAGCTGTCGGCGTCCGCGCCGGTCGGGGTTGGCGGCAACGGCAACGGCGGCAACGGTGTTGGTGGCAAAGGCATCGGCGGCAACAGAGCCGGTGGCGTTATCGGCGCTGGTGCTGATGAGCCGATCCGACTGTGTATCGCGGGTGTGGACGACCTGTCGGAAGGGCGACCGGACCTCCACGCGCTGCACGATCGCGCGTGCCGCGACTTCACCATTCTCCTGGCCCACAATCCTGACCAGGCGGAGCGCGCGCGGCGGGGCGTCGATCGCGTGGACCTCGTGATCAGCGGGCACACCCACGGCGGGCAGGTACGGCTGCCGGGTGTCGGTGCGATCGTGAACTCGGCCGCGCACCCGGACCTGTACGAGGCCGGCCTGCGGCGCCGGCCGTGGACACAGGTGTACACGTCACGCGGCGTCGGGACCGTTCATCTGCCGGTGCGGTTCCTGACACGGCCGGAGATCGCTATCCTCACACTGACGGGTGCGCCGAGGGATCGGTTAACCGGCTGGCGTCGCCGGCGGTGAAAATCGCCGGACCTGGTTTCCACGTTGCACCTAAGTCCATCCAGCTATCTGATATCCACAAGATGATGGGTGATGTGCTTTATGGGCCAGGCGACCCGAGGCTGCCCGCGGGCAGTCGTGCGGTTGCAACCGCCCCGTTTCCAGCGTGATCCGCGGGACGTGCCAGAGCACGCGAAATCCCTCGGGTACGCGCACTCGCACGCGGGCTGTGACATCGCTCCGCTGAAGGACAATATCGCTCGCTTCCGGTGTGTATTACATAGCTGAATCGGACTACTTGAAACCTGAAAACCGGGCCCGGGAAAACCGGAAAAACCGGACCCCCGCCCCCGTGACCGCGTGAAACGACGCATCCTCCTCGTCGACTGCGACCAGTTCTTCGTCCAGTGCGCTCGCCTCGCCGACCCCGACGGGGCCGGCCGTGAGCCACTCCTGCTCGTCGGCGGGTCAACCGAAGGCCGCGGCGTGGTGACATCGGCGTCGTACGAGACGCGCGCGTTCGGCGTGCGGTCGGGGATGCCGACATCGCAGGCTCTGCGGCTTTGCCCGAAGGCGCGCACCGTCCCGGTTCCGCGCGCCCTGTGCGGCGAGAAGAGCCACGCGATCAGGGAAGTGCTGGAGCGCTTCACGCCGATGGTGGAGCCCGCATCGATCGACGAGGCCTACCTCGACATGTCGGGCACGGAACGGCTCTACCACGGCGAAGCGCTGCACAGCACGGCGGAGCGCATACAGGTGGCGGTGCTCGCGGAGACGGAGATCCACGTCAGTATCGGCGGCGGCGTCAACCGGCTGGTCGCGAAGCTGGCCGTGTCGCGGGCGAAGCCGGCGGGCGTCCACATCGTGGCGCCGGGCGAGGAGGCGGCGTTCATGGCGGATCACGAGATCGGCGCCATTCCCGGCGTCGGCCCCGTGCTCACGAAGGAATTGCTGCGCTATGGACTGAAGCGGGTACCGGACGCGCTGCACCTGACCGAAAAGCAACTGGCGGCGACGATCGGCGAGAGTCGCGGGCCGTGGCTGTACCGCCGGATGCGCGGCATGGATGACAGTGCCGTCGAGACGCAGCACACCGCACGATCGATGTCGCGGGATGAGACGTTTGCCAGCGACATCAGCGACGATGCGGAGTTACGACGACGGCTGCGCGGGCTCGTGCGCCGGCTCGCGGCGGATGTGAGAGGCGACGACCTGCGGACGCGTACGATCACAGTGCGCCTCCGCGATTCCGACTTCCGTACGCGGCAGGCGTCGCATACGGTGAGCGAGGCCATCGAGACCGACGTCGCGATCTACGCCGTTGCGCTGCCACTGCTCCTCCGGCTGCGTGCGGAGCGCAGGATGCCCGCGCGTCTGATCGGTGTCGCAGCATCGAACCTGGCGGATATCGCGAGCGCAGCACGCGCGCAGATCGCTCTGTTCGATGCGGAGGAGAACAGTCTTGAGACGGAGCGCGACCGCAGGCTTGCGCGCGCCGCCGACCAGGTGAGGCGGAAATACGGCCGCGACGCGATTGCACCGGGCGACATGATCGATCCGGAATGACCGGGACTGAGCGTCCGGCGATCGTGCTCATCGAGCCCCGTCGGGTTCGTCGAGCCGGCGTTCGGGCTCGTCGAGTCGGCATGCGTGATTCCGGGAAGCCTCGTACGTCATCGTACGTAGGGCGTCGGGACGCCAGAGGGTGTAGAGTT
>JAGTUV010000047.1 GCA_018224305.1 Gemmatimonadota bacterium | reverse complement strand
TGATCGTTTTGCCGAGGGTGCGGATCGAGGTCGCGATCCGACCGATCTCCGTCGCCGCTCCGGTGCGCACCACAATGCCGCGGCCACGGCCGCGTGTGACGACAGTGCCGCCGAACGCCATGTTCGTCTGGTCGTTCGCCACGAGACCCGCACCCTGGAGCGCGTCGGTGGTCTTGCGCACGGCAGCCGACTCGCCGGTGAGCATGGACTCGTTGACCTCGAGGTCGTGCAGGCTGATGAGCCGGATATCCGCAGGCACGCTCGCGCCCGAAGTCAGCATCACGACATCACCAGGCACGAGTTCGCTGCTCTCGATCACATGAGCCCGGCCGTCACGCTGCACTTCGGCCCGCGGTGCACTCAGCCGCGCCAGCCCGCGGATCGCCTCACGGGCGCGGAACTCCTGGATGAAGCCGATTGCAGCATTGAGCAGGACGACCGCGAGGATGACACCGCTGTCGGTGTAGTCACGCAGCGCGGCCGTGACTGCTGCTGCGAGGATGAGGATGTAGATGAGCGGATCATTGAACTGATGGATCAGCAGGCGCCACCAGGGCTCGAGCCTTTCCGCCTCGACCACATTGGGGCCGTAGCGCTCCAGACGTGCAGCGGCTTCGGCCGACGTGAGACCTGCCGGCGTCGTCTCGACCAGGCGCTGCACTTCAGCGGGATCGAGGGCATGCCAACCGTGATCGTGGAGCGGCTGCCCCCCGCTCACGCGGCGGAGACTTCTTCCCGCAGACGCTGACGCTCCAGCCAGCGCGCAATGTCGGCCTGTGAGATGATGCCGAGCAGCCGGTCGCCGTCCGCCACCAGCACGCGGCCAACGGACGAGTCATTCACTTTCTGCATGGTGTCTGCCATGCTCGCGTCCGGCTGCACGACGATATCGGGGGACAGCGGCAGCATCGCATCGGCAACCGTGCGTGACGGCCAGTCCGCCTTCGGCACCGCCCGCACCCGATCGAGTGTGATCACACCGAGGGCCCTGCCGTTCTCGGCCACCGGGTAGCTGTGGTGACGTCCTTCGAGGACGAAATCCTCCACGAACTCCGGCAGGCCGGCACCCGGGTCGATGGTGAGAGGATCGGGAGTCATGACATCGCGAGCATGTGCGCCCTCGAGAGAGCGGCGCAGCACGTGCTGTACGTAGCTCGATTCCGCGGCCATGCGCACGAACCACCCGATGAACACGAGCCAGATACCGCCGAGGCCATTGCCGCCGAACAGGTTCAGAAAACCGAGTACCATGAGCATGTAACCGAAGACCTTGCCGCCGTTCGTGGCGATCCGCGTCGCACGCCGGACATCACCGGTCCGCTTCCAGATCGCTGCCCGGAACAGGCGGCCGCCATCGAGCGGGAAGCCGGGGAACATGTTGAATACCACCAGTACGAAATTGATGAGTGCCAGGTACGATGCCACGCCGGTGACCGCCTCGGGCAGACCGGTCGCCGCGGATATCCACGCAAGTGCCTGAAACAATGCCGCGATCGCCAGACTGCACACGGGCCCCGCCGCAGCGATGGCGAACTCATCGCCGGGGGTCTCGAACTCCGACGTGGTACGCGCGACTCCCCCGAAGATGAAGAGTGTGATGCTGTGGACGGGAATGTCGCGTGAGCGCGCGACCAGCGAGTGCGACAGTTCATGGGCGAGCAGCGACGCGAAGAACAGGAGCGTCCCGGACAGTCCCATGAATATGTAGGTTAATGGTGCCTCTCCCGGATGGGCCGCAGGAAATACACCGCGTGTGAGCGTCCACAGGATGAGGACAAAGATCACGAACCACGAGTAGTCGATCCGGATCTCTATGCCGAATACGGAACCGATCCGAAATCCGCGCAATGTGGTCTCCTTACGATGAAGTGCAGGTGCTCAGCACTCCGTGTCCATTTCGTGTTCCCGCTGAGCCTGTTCGACCACGGCCGCGAGCACACGGTCGAGACGGCTTCTCACGTCGCGGGCGAGCGGCTCGATGCTGTCATTGCCGGTGAGTGAGAGAGCCGCCTGAGGATCCATGATCGCCACCACGCTCTCGCCTTCGGTCTCGCCTGCATGGACCACTACGTTGCAGGGCAGCAGCAGACCGATCTCCAGTTCGCTGCTCAGCGCCTGGTGCGCGAGCGGCGGGTTGCACGCCCCGAGGATCACGTACGGCCGGAAATCGACATCGAGCTTGTTCTTCAGCGTTGCCCGGACGTCGATCTCCGTCAGCACGCCGAATCCTTGAGCGGCAAGCGCATCGCGTGTCAGTCCCACTGCCTGATCGTACGCGGCATGCACAGTCGCACCGAATCCGTAAGGCAGTTTCAATTCTGTCATGGCAATACCCTCATTTCATGCCGCGTTGACTGCGAGTCCGCTTGTGCCGCTCCGCCGGCAGCCGTGACGGTACGGTCTCTTCCGGTCCGCTTCGCTGCATACAGCGCTTCGTCGGCCGCGCGGTAGAGCTGATGGGTGGTCGCCCGGGGCAGTGCGGACGTGCTGGCGACGCCGGCTGATGCCGTGATCCGCACACGTGTTCCGTCCGACAGCCTGATCTGGCGCCTGCCGATGGCCCGGCGAACGCGCTCGGCGGCTTCATGCGCTGCGCGTGCGTCGCTGCCGGGCAGCAGCAGGCCGAACTCCTCGCCACCGACGCGGGCGGCCGTCTCACCCTGCCGGGTGACGGCTGCAATGGCATGTGCTGCGCCGATCAGAACTTCATCGCCTGCCGGATGTCCGTGCTGATCGTTGATGCGCTTGAAGTGATCGAGATCGAGGATGGCCAGGCCGAGCGGAACTCCCGTGCGCAGGCTCTCCGCCTGCTCCTCATCGAGACGCGTGTGGAAGTAGCGGGCGTTGCGGAGCCCGGTGAGCCCGTCGGTCACGGACAATTGCTCCAGTTTGCGGTTGATCCGCTGGAGCCGATCCTCGCGCTCGCCGAGCGCCAGGCCGAACAGGCCAAACGCAATCAGGGATGCGACCAGCATGTAACCGTACAGGGCCGGCGCCGCGGAGATCACGGCCAGCGGCGACGCACCGCGCAGGGTCTCGATCAGCAGCCAACCGAGTGGTGCGCCGGTGGCGAGAACGCCGGCCTGCAATGCGCGCATCCGGGCGCGGGTCATGGGTATATCGGGATGGTAAACTGGAACGTACTTCCGCACCCGGGAACGCTGTCGACCGAAATTTCACCGCCATGCGCCTCGACGATGCCGCGGGCGATGCTCAGGCCTATACCCGCACCCCCGCCGCCGGTCTGGCGCTGCCAGAACGGTTCGAAGAGATGCGGGAGGTCGGCGGCCGGGATCCCGATCCCCGTATCGGTCACGCTGAACCGAACGTCTTCACCCTGCGGGTCAATGCGTATCGCAATGCTTCCCCCTTCCGGCGTGAACCGGATCGCGTTGTCGATGATATTGAGAAGGACGCGAAGGATGCGGTCCCTGTCCACCGGAATGAGGGGTGCGGGCGCATCGGGTGTCTCGACATCGAGTCGAAGCGACCTGGCGGAAGCACGCTCGGCTGCGAACTCCACTGCATCGCGCACGATCGCTTCCGGTGCATGCCCTTCCCGTTCCAGCAGCAGGTGGCCGGCCTCCATTCTCGCGACATCGAGCAGATCCTGGATCAGCCGGTTCATCCGGTGCGCGGAGCTCAGGATCATCTCGACCTTCGAGTTGCGCTCTTCACGCGACAGGGGCAGATCGCGGATCAGCACAGCGCCCATGACGATGGCATTGAGCGGACTACGCAGGTCGTGGGCTACGACGGCGAGCACGCGGTCACGCGCTTCGATGGCATCCCGCGCGGCCCGGTAGTCGCGGGCATTGTCGAGTTCCAAACCTGGAAGGTCCTGTACCATGCTCCTCCTCGTACCGGGGCGGCGCGGTGCCGCGTTACCTCGGGTGCAGCCGGGCCAGCGAAATCGATCCGGCATAATCATGCAGTGCGTACAGGCCGGTCACACCGGTAGCTGCGGCCGCCCAGATCGCGGCCGACGGCCAGATGAGGATGAGACCGATGGCGCCGAATTGCAGCCATGTCACCAGCTTTCCCGCTCGCCGCGCGGGCATGCGAACGCGGGTGCCGCGCGCCGCAAACATGAGCGTACCGATGGCGACGCCGATGTCGCGTACCAGCAGGAGCGGCAGTGCCCACAGGGGCAGTGCACCTTCCACTCCGAGCGTGACGAGAGCGACCAGCATGAATGTCTTGTCGGCGACCGGATCCAGAACCTCGCCGAGCCGGGTGATGTGCCCCCTGCGCCGGGCCACCCGGCCATCGATCCAGTCGCTGCCCGCGGCCGCCGCCACGACCGCGATGCGGCCGGGGCCATCGAGCAGCGGGAACAGCGCAGCGAGCGGGAACCTTACCGCACTGATCGCGTTCGGCAGGTTGAAGCTGCTGCCCGCCGAAGGCACATCGCGTCGTGTGCTCACGTTCCCCCCTCTCTCATGCCGTAATGTAAGGGCGGGGCGTTGCGAGCGCTGTCAGGATATTCACCAGACCGCGGCTGAAACTCCTGACGTGCCCGGAGCCTGCATGCAGCCGCGGGCGGGGGTCGTTATCATATGGGCCGCAGTCCGTGTGCCCACAGGGGAAACCCGCAGCACCGGAAGCGGCGGGGGCCGGTGGCAGGCAAGTCCTGCCAGCCGGACGAGCGCACAACGCGAGAGGCACGGGAATGTCAGTTGATGAAAGCAGCACACGGCCGGCGCGCGCCGATACGGTCCGGCTCGAGAGTGTAGTGGTCGGCGTCGATTTCGCTGCACCATCGATTGCGGCAGTCGACTGGGTGCGGGAGCACTTCGCCCCGGAAGCTGAATGCCTGGTCATGCACGCCATCGATATTCCCGAACCACCACGGTTTCTGCGCGGGGCCTTTCCAGGCCGGCAGGAGGTACTGAGAAGCGCACGGGAGGGCGCCGCCGCGCGGCTGGCGCGATTGGGCGAAGCCAGGAAGTGGGGGCCGGTCCGGCTCGATGTGCGCGAAGGTCGTGCGGAGGACGCGCTCAGCCGCGCCGTCGAAGACGCGCGGGCGGACATGGTCGTCGTGGGGGAACATGCACATCCACGCGGCATGTGGAGCACCCTCGGCAGCACTGCCGAGGCGCTCGTGCGGACTGCAACTGTGCCCGTGCTTCTCGTGCGCAGTGCCCGCGAGCGTGCGCCGCAGAGGATCCTCGCGGCCATTGATGACTCACAGCGGGCGGGCGATGTCCTGGGCTGGGCGCGCGGTCTGGCCCGTCGATTCGAAGCTCACGTCACTGCCAGCCACGTATTTCAGCCGATCTTCCTGAACGCAGCCCGGGCGGTGTCCGGGCTGGAAGCGTCAGCGACTCTCGAGCAGGAGCAACTCGAGCAGACGGAGGAATGGCTGGACCAGCTGCTCCGCGATGCGGGATTCCCGGAGGGGGAAGCAACGTTGCAGGTGATGCCGGGCGATCCGGTGTCCGCACTCGTTGCCGCTCAGCGCGGCGGTGATTTCGATATGGTGGTCATCGGCAGTCGTGGTGCGGGCGGAGTGGGACGGCGGCTTCTGGGCAGCGTAGCCAGCGGCGTGCTGCGCGGCGCAACATGTCCCGTTCTCGTCGTATCCGCCGCAGCGGAGACCGACGCTGGCTGACCGTGAGATGCCAATATCTTGACGCCGTTATGCAACGGCCACACCTTTGCCGGACACATGTGACAAATACACCGCAAGAATGGTCACCGTCATCGATTCTCCGCGATCGGGCCTGACGTGATCGTCACCGTCATGCTCCGCGACGGCGTCACGCCGCCGGCCGATGCCTCCTGGCTCACGCCGGGCGAGCAGTACACGGCCGTCGTGATACTGGTGGACGACACGGAGGCCTTCGTCCGCATTCTCGGTCCGGAGGGCGCCCGCTGCCTCATGAGCACGCGGGACGTGCGGCGCATCGCCGACGACTGGCCGGAACACTGACGGAAACACAGACCGCCGCCTGGCACGACCGGATTCGTGAAGGGGATCACCCCACACCGGTTCCGTAAATCTCCGCCTGACTTCCGCCTCTCTGCACCTCAATTTCAAACGTGCAGGTCCCTGCTGGAGCCGATTCCGTGGGCGACTGACACATTTCTTGCGCCGCACGGCAGGCATTCAGTCCCAGAGCCGAGGTGAAATGCGTCCACTCTCCATCGATACCGTACTCATAGCGACCGACCTGACCGACGAGGAGCTGCCTGCGCTGCGCACGGCGATGGACCTCTCGCGGCTCGCCGGCGCTCAGCTCCACGTCGTGCACGCCTGCGGCGACGGCGACGCCGACCTGACGCAGCAACTCGACGCCTATCTCCGACGCGCAGATCCCGATTCCGTCGTGTTGCCGGGTACGACCATCCGTGCGGGCCAGGCCGACCAGGTGATTGCGAACGTCGCGGAATCGGTGGAAGCTGACGTCATCGTGCTCGGGCCGCATCGATCGGATCGTTCGCGTTCACCGGGGAGCACGGCGTACCGCGTGGCGGCCGACGCGGAGCGCCCGTGCCTGGTGCTGCCCACCGCGCTGCAGCTTCCGCTCGGTCGGATTCTGATCCCCGTCGACGGGTCGGGCGCCGCCCGTGGCGCGCTGGCCGTGGGCCTGACCTGGGGCTCGGCGCTCCGTCGCCCCACATCCGCGCACGCGACCGAGCCCACCGGCATCGTTGTGATGCACGTGGAGGCGCCCGCTTCGGACGTGAGCGGCGGTGGAGAGGCATCGGAGAAGCTGATGAACGACGCGCTGGCCGCTGCCGGCACACGGGTGACGGCAGCGGCGGGCGTCAGAATCGAGTGCAGCACTGCCCGGGCGACCGATGCTGCGACCGCGATCGTCGAACGGGCCGCTCAGGGATTCGATCTCATCATCCTCGGTACCCGGGCGCACGGGAGCCACGCCGATGGTCTCGGCAGTGTGGCGGCCGCTGTCGTCGAGCACGCCGGATGTCCCGTGCTGCTGGTGCCGCCGCGCGTATGGCTGCACGAACAGGACTCATGACGGATCGCTCCGGCTGACATATACCGGCCCTCCAGGGCCCGGCCACGGGCGACCTGAACACTGGAACGCCCGTGGCCACCTGGCAGGGGGCAGTATCCCTACGTGGAATACTGCGTCTCCCTACAGCGTGCCGGGCCCGCTCCAGCCATATTCGAATCAGCAGTCAGACCGGCAACCCGGAGGCAATCATGTCGGCTATCATGGTCCCGCTCGACGGCTCCCCGTTCGCGGAGCAGGCGCTCCCGCTGGCACTCGCGATCGGACGCAGCAAGTGCTCGCGCGTGCAGCTGGTCACCGTGCGTCCGGCCCCGTTCCCGGGCGGCGAGGATCATGACCGCAACGAGGCGTATGTGAGAGTGCTGGCGGCACGGGTGGAAGGTGAACACCCGGGTCTGATCACGCCGTGGGTGCTGGCCGGGCGGGCGGGTCCCATGTACGCGCCGCAATCATCAAGCGATGTCGCCGAACTGCTCGTACGCCACGCACGAGATCACGAAATCGAACTGATCGTGATGACGACGCATGGCCGGAGCGGTGTCGAGCGGGCCTGGCTGGGCAGTGTCGCGGACTCCGTCATCCGCACCTCGACGCGGCCGGTGCTGCTCGTGCGTCCCGGGGACGGCACGCCTGCCAGCGCAGCCGACACCGACGACGTGGGCCACGTTCTCATCACGCTCGACGGATCGAAGACGGCGGAGTACGCGATCAGCATGGCACGTCGATACGCAACCGCCGATACGCGATTCACTCTCCTGCGCGTCGTGCCACCGCTGGCGCAGCAGCTCTCAGCGCGCGGGCGCGACCTGTACTGGGCCGCGTACGAGTCGCCATCGAGCCGGCGGGCAGCGGATGATTATCTGCAGCAGGTGGCCGGGACGCTTCGCGAGGCCGGCATCGTGGTGGAAACGGCCGTGGTCGAATCCACCTCTCCGGCCGCCGTCATCACCGACTACGCCGATGAGCACGCGGTAGACATGATCGCGCTGACCACGGCCGGGGCGGGCGGTATGAAGCGGCTCTTCCTCGGAAGCGTGGCGGACAAGGTCGTGCGGTCTGCGCGGGTGCCGGTACTGGTGTGCAACGCACGCAGAATAGGCACGGATCAGATCGCGAAATCCGCGGTGGCGCCCGCCCGTAAGGCGGACCCTGCCAGGCTCGTTCATCAGTAGGATCTGTATCGCCGGTGTCGGCAGATGCAAAGCAGATGCAAAGACGGACGCCCGGTCACGTTGACCGGGCGTCCGTCTCGCGTATGGATGATGCCGTGTGGGATATTAGTGACCCGCCCCGCGGTGCTGCATGCCGCCGCCGCCGTGCGCTGTGTCCGCGAGCGTCAGCACGAAACGCGCGACGGCCTTCAACTGCTCCTCGGACAGGTGCGCCTGGGCCGGCATCAGGCCGAACCGCTCGATCGCGTGCGCAGGCATTGCCGACTTCTCCGCCACAGGCTCCTTCAGGTACGCCACCATGGCAGCGGCTGCACTGTCCGGCATTGAGTACCTGCGGGCGTAGTACGCGGCGGCGTGCGACATCGGAGGCGCCAGTTTCGCTGGCGGTGCGACCGAATGGCACATGGCGCAAACCATCTCGAACACCGCGCGACCGTCCGGCTGAGCGGCCGCCTGCTGGGCGGCGGCGGGCAGGGCGGTGACGGCCAGAAGGCCCGTCATAAAGTATATGGAACGCATCGTCATACTCCGGCTTGGGTTGGTCACTCACTGAACATAGCGCATCGGGTACGGCACCGTACAGTGTCCGTTATCGGTCCACGGCGGCAGCCTGCCGGCCGCACGCCTGGTCGATCGTGGCGCTCACGATGCTTCCGCGGCAGCGATCGCCGCCTGGTGATGCCGGCCGAGCGATCCGCTCACCCGCACCGCATACGGATGATTCGGCGGATCCAGACCCCGCAGCGACTGCGGCAGCAGCGCCGTCTCCCGCGCCGCCCGTTCGCGTGCGTCCTCGAGCACGGCGATCGCGCGCTCGCGTTCACTTACTACGCTCTTCTCCATACGGTTGCCGTCGCGCATCACGGGGTGCAGCAGTGCCCTTCCCGCCGACTCCTCGTCGTGGCGGGTGATGACGTCCTCCGCGGCGACCCCATCCCGCTCGATTCTGAAGACCTGCTTGCGTCCGGGGAGCACCTGTTTGCCCGGCGACGTCTTGACGCGGCCGCGGCCGCCGTACTCGGTGAGCTTGTAGACCATGTCGAGTGAAGGTTCGTCCTTCGAAACGCCCATCGCCGTGCCGACACCGAATCCGTCGATCGGGGCGCCACGGTCCAGCAGGTCACGTATCGCAAATTCATCCAGGCCTCCGCTTGCGACGATCCGCACCTGCCGCAGACCGCTCTCATCGAGACGCGAGCGCGCTGCACGCGCCAGGGCGCCGAGGTCGCCGGAGTCCAGACGGATCGCCCGCACGCGGAACGCCTCGCCGAGTTCCCGCGCAAGCCGTATCACGTTCTCCACGCCGGCCATCGTGCCGTACGTGTCTACCAGCAGCGTCGCATCAGGATAGAGTGCGGCGAACTCGCGGAATGCGTCCAGTTCGGAGTCGTGCGCCTGGATGTAGCTGTGCGCCATGGTACCGCTGATGGGTATTGCATACTCGCTGCCGGCAAGCACATTGCTCGTCGCATCCACTCCGGCGATGCGGAACGCGCGCGCGGCCTTCAGCCCCGCATGCTTCCCGTGCATCCGGCGAAGACCGAAGTCCAGGACCGGCCGACCCTGCGCCGCCGCCACGACGCGCGCGGCCTTGCTCGCCAGCATCGTCTGAAGGTGCATCTGATTCAGGATCATCGTCTCGACGAGTTGCGCCTCCGGCAGCGCTGCGACGACCTCCAGGATCGGCTCGTCGGGGAACACGGGAGTGCCTTCCGGCACGGCATGGACATCACCGGTGAAGCGAAAGCCGCGAAGATGCTCGATGAAGGAATCGTCGAACTGCGGCAGGCTGGCCAGGTACTGGAGATCGTGATCACTGAAGCGCACGTTCTCCAGGTATGAAAGCACGTCATCCAGGCCGCATGCCAGCAGGTAATTGCGTCGCGGTGGCAGGCGTCGCACGAAAAGGGTGAAGACGGCATTCGCAGTCATACCCTCACGCAGATACGCCTGCATCATCGTGAGCTGATACAGGTCCGTGAGCAGTGCCGGGTGATCGCCGTGCGGATGTGTCACGCGCTCACGCTTCCGTTTCCGGTATGGACACGCCCGCGGCCCGCAGCACGTCGAGACACTGCGCCGCCGCGTCCGGATTCACCGGCATCGAGCCTTCCGGTATCATGGCGACATCGCAGCCGTGCCTGCGGGCATCGAGCGCAGATGCAGCCACGCATACGTCCTGCGCAAGCCCGCCGATCCAGAGCCGACGCACGCCATCCTTCCGCACCCGCTCCGCCAGACCCGTGTCATGAAACGCCGACAACTGATCGTGGTCGAAGCGCGTTCCCTTCGTGATCACTATTGCGTCCGCCGGCAACCGCAGGGCTGAGTGGAACTGTGCGCCGGCCGAGTCCTGAAGGCAGTGAGCAGGCCAGTCGCCCCCTTCCTCGCGGAAGCTCGGGTGGCCCGCCGGGTGCCAGTCCCGCGAGGCATATACAGGGATGCCGCGCTCCGAGGCCACCGCAATCCAGTTGTTCAGCACCGGTATCACCCGGTCTCCGTCCGGAACCGGGAGTGCGCCGCCCGGGCAGAAGTCATACTGCACGTCGACGATCAGCAGGCCATCGCCGGGGCGCAGCGCGTCAGGATTCATTGGGCGCCTCCTGTAACAATCCGTGACGGACGAATCTTTGACCAGCGGTCTGCCAGCGATGGATATAGTGGCAGGCCGTTGCCGGGTGCGCCACTCGCGGACGTCGCTGATCACCGGGCACAGTGGCGAGAGTTGGCAGTCGAGCGCTTCACGGGATGGCCCGCCCCGTTACATGGCCTTGCAATAGTGTTACGGGTTCGTGACAATACGACCCGCTCCGGCTGGTCACCTGAACCGACAGTCAAACACGTGTGTTCCGAAATGAGCCGATTCCGTGGATGTTCGCTCGTCCTCGTTGTTTTCCTCATCCCCGCTGCGCTGACGGCCCAGGAGCCGACGCAGCCGTTGCTCCGCGTCACGGGTGCGGAGTTGTCGATCGGGGGCCGGGTGCAGACGCAGTTCAATACCACGAGCGTCGACGGCCAGGCACCGTCCCAGCTCTTCCTGCGCCGTGCGCGTATCGAAGTGGGCGTGAAGGTCAACGATCTCGTGAGCGGCGTGTTGCAGCCCGATTTCGGCAACGATAATGTGGAACTGAAGGATGCGTACCTGAAGCTCGACCTGTCTCCCGCGGTCCAACTCCTGGCGGGCAAGGCGTACCGCCCGTTCGGCCTGCTGGAGCAGACCAGTTCGAAGCGGATGCTGCCGATCGAGCGGGGGCTCCGCATCCGGGGTGTCGGTGCCGTTGACGAATATGCCGTCACGAGCGGGCCAGGGTACAGCAACCGCGACATCGGGTTCCAGCTGCTCGGGTCTCCCGAAGGCGCGCCGCTGGGGCTGGCTTACGCCGCGGGCGTGTTCCGCGGACCGCTGCATGGCGTCGTGGGCGCGCAGGACAGCTATCAGTTCGCAGCGCGTGTAACGGGCCGGCCTGTCGATGGGATTCGTGTGGGGGCCGGCTGGAGCAGCCGTGATTTCATCGTGGAGCCGGGTGAGACGCCGGGCCTCGAGCGCGGCCATGCGTTCGAGATCGACGTGGAGTACGGCGCGTTCGCACCGGGCTTTCATCTGATGGCCGAGTTGTCACGCGGCGACATCGACCCGCTGACGGATGCCACATTCCAGGGCGCGCATGCCTGGCTGGCATACCGCACGGAAGCACTGAGTACAGCCGTGTCGGCCGTGGAGCCGGTGTTTCGCGCGAGCTACGCCGGGACGGACGCCATGGACGGAGCCGGAGTGGTTGCAGGCGGGACGCTGCTGACACCCGGCATCAACATCTACTTCGGTGCGCTCAACCGGATCATGCTGAACTACGACATCTGGCAGGGCGGCGACGGCTCGCAGGATGCGCGCAGTCTCAAGGCGATGTTTCAGCTCGGCTTCTGAAGCGTGCCGTCCGTGTATCCGGCGCAATCCGGTCGCGACCTGCGCAGGAAGGCGCAGTAGAATACTGACCGATCCCGGCAGAACCTGATTGTCGACGTCGTATAGGAACGTGCGACTGCGCCGCGAACTCGGCCTGCTCGATGCCGTCGGCATCGGCTTCGGCGCCATCATCGGTGCCGGGATCTTCGTGGTCACGGGTGTCGCCGCCGGCATTGCGGGTCCCGCGTTCCTCGTCGGCCTGTTCGTGGCCGCGATCGCCGCCACGTGCAACGCGCTCAGCTCCGCACAGCTCGCCGCCGAGTACCCTCACTCCGGTGGCACGTACGAGTACGGGTATCGTGTGCTGACGCCGTGGGCCGGATTCGCCGCCGGCTGGATGTTCCTCGCCAGCAAGATCTCCGCGGCAGGCACCGTCGCGCTTGGCCTCGCCGGATACCTCGACGCACTGATCCCCGGCATCCCGCCGCGTATCATCGCCGTCGGCGCCATCATCGTCTTCACCGCGCTCAACTATTTCGGAGTGCGTCGATCGAGCCGCGCCAATCTGGGGATCGTCGCGGTGTCGCTCGGCGCCCTCGCCATGTTCGTCATCACCGGCGTGTCCGCGTTCCGCCTGGAGAACCTGTATCCGTTTGCGCCGGCCGGCATCCGTGGCACGCTGGAGTCCGCGGCGATCCTGTTCTTCGCGTACACGGGTTACGCCCGCATCGCGACGCTGGCGGAGGAAGTGCGCGAGCCGAAGCGTACGATACCGCGTGCGACGCTCATCACGATCGGCGGTGCGGTGTTCCTCTACTTCGCGGTTGCCATCGTCGCGGTCGGTGCGATCGGCGCAGAGCGCATGGCGGCCACAGCCGCACCGCTCCACGTGGCGGCGCTGGAATTCAGATACGGCTGGGTCGCCGCATTGATCTCGATCGCCGGAGTGACTGCAATGCTCGGCGTCATCCTGTCGCAGCTGCTGGGCCTCTCACGCATGGGCTTCGCCATGGCGCGCCGCGGCGACCTGCCGCGGTTCCTCGAGGACGTGCATCCGCGCTACGGCGTGCCACACCGCGCCGTACTGGTCATTGGAGCCATCGCCGCCATCGTCGCGGGTACCGGGACCCTGAAGGGTGTAGCGGCGGCTGCGTCGTTTACGATCCTGATCTACTACGGCATCGCGAACGTGGCGGCGCTGCGCATGCCGTCGCCGGCGAAACTGTACTCCGACGCCATCCCGGTTGTCGGCGTGCTGAGTTGCACTCTGCTTGCGCTGTCACTCGACGGACGTGCCATCCTCACCGGCGTCATTATCCTCGCAGCCGGCTTCGCGGGCCGGTGGTTGTCGAATTCACACGCGCGCAGGCACCCGTCCGGTGAAGGGCGATAGGATCCGCTCGAGTGCTGCTTCATCACGGAGTCGCAGGGAGTACCCCACCCGTGTGTGCGGGATGGGGATGCGGAGAAGCCGTGCGAGATCGATCGGAGTGCCTATCGCAACCGCCTCGGCTCCCGCCCGCGCAGCAGCCTCGATCGTCGCTTCCATGTCCTCCACCTGGCGCTCGCCGTATCCCAGTGCCGGGAGCGCTTCACGAATATGCGGATACTGCCGCAACGCTTCGGCAATCTCGCCCTGCGCATATGGTCTGGCGTCCATCAGCGTGGCGCCGCACTGTCGAGCGCCGATCATTGCGGCGCCGATGGACATGCCACCGTGTGTCAGCGTCGGACCGTCTTCTATGGCCAGGACCCGCCGGTTACGGAGCACAGCCGGATCCTCCACTTCGACGGGCGATTCCGCTTCCAGGATCTCGGCCGTGGCGTTGATCGACCGAATGTTCGCGCGGACCTGCTTGACGTTGCCGGCCGGCGCCGTGTCGACCTTGTTCATGATGACCACATCCGCCATGCGCACGTTGGTCTCACCGGGATGGTAGGTCAACTCATGGCCCGGACGGTGAGGGTCCACCACGGTGATCGCCAGATCGGGCTCCAGGAATGACGTGTCGTTGTTGCCACCGTCCCACACGATGACATCGGCTTCCTGTTCCGCAGCATGCAGAATCGCGCCGTAATCGACACCCGCCCAGACGACGGACCCCGTCGCGATATGGGGCTCATACTCCTCGCGCTCCTCGAACGTCACATCGTGCCGCTCCAGATCCGCTGCATCCGCGAAGCGCTGAACACGCTGCGCCGACAGGTCACCGTACGGCATGGGGTGACGCAGCACAGCCACTCTCAATCCATGCCCCCGCAGCACGCGCACCACCGCCCTGCTCGTCTGGCTCTTGCCTGCGCCCGTCCGCGACGCGCACACGGATACGACCGGCAGGCGGGAGCGCAGCATGGTGCGTCGTACACCGAGCATCGTGAAGTCGGCACCTGCCGCGGTGGCCCGGCTCGCGAGATGGCCGACGTCATCGTACGAGAGGTCCGAGTACGACAACACGCACAGATTCACATTCGAGCGGCGGATGAGAGCTTCCAGGTCCTGCTCCGGATGTACGGGTATTCCCTCCGGATACAGAGGTCCAGCCAGATCCGGCGGGTATGACCTGTCCGCGATGTGCGGGATCTGCTGTGCAGTGAACGCGATGACGACATGATCCGGATCGGTGCGGAAGACGACATTGAAATTATGGAAATCGCGGCCCGCTGCGCCGAGTATGACTGTGCGGATTCGTCTCATGAGATCACACGCTCCACCGAAGCCTCCACTCACCGCATGGCAGACGAAGATCTTCCGCCGCCAGGTTGAAACGACAGCCCCGCCAGCAGGGCGAATGCCTCATTCGTTCTGCCCCAACCGGTGGTACCGGCGTCGATGGTGACGAGCCCGATGCCGAATCTGCCTTCCACGAACACGGCCGCCCCATTCACCATCACGCTCAGCCCGCCCCCGGCAACCATGTTGAAATCGAGCGTCCTGACATCCATGTCGATGTCCGCGCAGCCGCCTTCCACATCACCGCCGTCGCCGCCCATGAACGTTGTGCACCGGACATTCACCGACACGCCCGGTCCGGCGACACCATAAAGAGACGCGGTACCGACAGGCACCCGTATGTCCATGCGCAGCATGGCTGCGAGCTCGACGTAATCCAGGTTCACGAACGTACCCGCCTCAATTCCCGCCGACGGGTGACGGACCTCCGCACCCTTCTGCTGATAGAACGCCTCGGTCTGGAACGACAGCTCCTCGACCATCCCGTACGTCGCGAATACGCCGCCGGCAAGGCCGCGCTTCCACGTGGACTCATCCAGTTCTCCCCCGGCGAAACGGCTCACGCTCATTCCTGCTTTGGCGCCCACATGGAGCTGGCTCGATGCAGGCGCTGCACCAACGAACGACAGGACTGCGAGCCCTCCTGCCGTTGCCAGCAGGCGTGTGGTGATCGTTGGCTTCATGTGGCCTCCCTCCGTCTGATCTCCCGACTGCGCAGCGTGCCGGCGCCCGTCACTGCTGCGTTCCGGCACTGGTCGCGTTCGCAGTTTCAGCC
This sequence comes from Gemmatimonadota bacterium, assembly GCA_018224305.1. Lineage (GTDB taxonomy): Bacteria > Gemmatimonadota > Gemmatimonadetes > Longimicrobiales > RSA9 > SH-MAG3. The sequence goes on along the minus strand of JAGTUV010000047.1, from coordinate 4,984 downwards.
GCAGGCTCCGCAGAGTGCGCCAGTCGCTGAGCATTGCAGACCAGGACGGCCGTAGTACCGCCGCGTACGATCTTGTCCGCCACACTTCCGAGCAGGAGCCGCTTCACACGGCCGTGTCCCGACGTCACCATGGCAACCAGGTCAGCTGCGTGCGCCGTCGCGTAGTCGATGATCGCAGACGCAGGAGACGGCGACATGATCACATGCGTGTTCACGACCAGCCCGTCGGCACGCATCCGCTTCGCGACCTGCTCGAGATACTGCTCGGCTGCCGCACGGCTCAGGGGCGGCAGCGGTTCGGCCGCGCGGCCGGCGAATTCGCCGGTCGATACGTCCCACGTGAGGGGTGACACAACACGAACGAGTGTGTAGCGCGCCGCGAATGCTTCACCCAGGACGCGGGCATGTGGTATCACTTCCTCCGCGACCTCGGAGCCATCGAGCGGAATGACGATGTGGCCGAGACCCCGGTCCGCGCTCGCTGCCGCACCGAATGCTCCATCCTCGGGCCGGATGAGCAGCACCGGCCGGGTTGCGATGCGAACGAGCGCGTCCGCCACGCTGCCGAGCCAGGCACGCTTCAACCCGCCCCGCCCATGTGTCGCTATCACAATCACAGCGGCGTCGTTGTCCTCCGCGTACCGGCATAGGGCCCCGGCCGCGGTGTCCGGTGCGGGCGGCGGATACTCCAGCGGCCCGTACTCGTCCGTCAGCACGGCGTGCGTGACACGACCGGGCAGCTCCGGCTCGATCAGCCCGACCATCCGCTTCAGGTACGCCTCGGAACGGGCATCGTCGGGAACGAGCGGGAGCGAAGCGCGCACGCGCACGAGGTGGAGACGCGCACGTGTCCGCCGTGCGATGGCCAGCGCGAGAGGCAACGCCTGCTCCGCGAACGTGGAGCCATCGAGGGGCACCATGAGAAGTCGGGGCATGCTGCAGCCTCCTGGCAAAGGTGGTGATGCCAGTATGCACAGAAGGCTCGAGCGCCGCTGTAGGGAGATTGCTGAATCCGGCGAGGAGATGTTCCGTAACCGCAACCTGCGCCGCTGGAATGCTCGCCAACCACTGGCGAAGCGCATCGTTACGCTTCGATCCACCGTGGCGCGGCCAAACGCGCGGCGCGGCGAAACGCGCGGCGCGGCGAAACGCGCGAAACCCGGCTCGCCGCCGGTGCTCAGGTAGCGAGTGCCTGCCGCAGATCCGCGATGATGTCTTCGGGATGCTCGATGCCGACGGAGATGCGGATCAGCCCGTCACTGATGCCCATGCGCTCCTTGTCCGCCGCCGGGACGTCGGCGTGGGTCATGGACGCCGGGTGCGAGACCAGCGATTCGGTGCCGCCGAGGCTGACGGCCAGTTTCGCAACCTTGAGCGCGTCCAGCACCCGGAACGCTTCCGTTTCCCCGCCATCGATCTCGAAGGAGAACGTGGACCCGGGCGCACGACAGAGCCGGCGGTAGACGTCGTACTGCGGATCATCCTCCTCGAGAAATCCGAGGTAGTGGACCTGCCGCACGCGCGGATGATCATTGAGGAACTCGGCCACATAGCGTGCGTTCTTCATCGAGCAGGTCATGCGCAGCTTCAGCGTCTCGAGCGAACGCATCACGAGCCAGCCGGTCATGGGATCGGACATCGTGCCGAGGATGGTACGCATGCCGCGCACGGGTGCAATCACGTCCTCGGCGCCGAGACATGAACCCGCAATCAGATCGCTGTGACCGCCGACATACTTCGTCAGCGAGTAGATGACCAGGTCCGCCCCGTGCGCGAGCGGCTGCTGCCAGAGCGGGCCGAGGAACGTGTTGTCGACGACGACCAGCGGACGGTGCTGTGCCGTCGCGTGCTCGCGCGCCAATGCAGCGCACGCGGCGATGTCGACCAGTGCGTTCGTCGGGTTGGCCGGCGTTTCCGTATAGATCATCTTGAGCGGGCCGTTCGCCGCGGCCGTCTGCACGGCGTATTCCATGCCCTCCGCAGAGCCGGCGGCAAAACCGATGCGGCGCACGCCGAACTGCGGCAGCACCTTGTGCAGCAGGTACTCGGTACCGCCGTAGACCGGCTCGCTGTGCGCGATCCAGTCGCCCGGCCGCAGGTAGGTGAGCAGCGCAGTGGCAATGGCACTCATGCCGCTGGAGAACGTGAGTCCGCTCTGAGCATCATCCCACAGACACAGTCGCTCCTCCAGCACCTGGAGATCCGGGTTGTTGATGCGCGAGTAGATCAGCCCCGATTCCTCGCTCGGCTTCGGCCGCCGCAGACCGTAGGCGAGCTCGAAGAACGACTTGCCATCCTCCGCCTTCTCGAACACGAACGTCGATGTATGAAAGATCGGACACTTGAGCGCGCCCTCCGACAGTTGCGGGTCGTAGCCGTACCCCATCATCAGCGTCTCGGGGTGCAGCTTCTGACCGTCGACGGTGAGGTGCCTGTAGTCCTTGTTGTCGCTCGGCATCCTGGAGTCTCCCTGAAAGGCGTCCGTTCACTGCAACGTAGCAGGTTCGCGGCCAGGGCTACGCGTGGTGCGCCACATCCGCAGTTCCATGGGCCCGGGGTCGGACCGTCGCTCGACGTCGACCGAGTCGACGCCCGCCGAGCGCAACGCAGCCACGATCGATGCGGTAGCGATGGAGTCGGCACCTGCACTTCGAACTGCCACGCGCAGTCCGGGATATCGCCGGAGAACGGTAATCATGGTCAACAGAGCGGTGGTGTCCGTCTGCTGCAATTCGAGGAGTGCGGGGCCCGCGTGGTGGAATGACGTCCGCAGTCCCGGGTGCCCCACGGCCGTGCGCAGTGCGCCTCCGAGCACCTCTTCCGTCTGTGGCTCCAGCGGCCACGGCGCGAGATACGACACCTCGACGCTGTCCGAGCCGATCGGCGTATCGCCACCTTCGACATGAAGTGCCACTCCGATGGCTTCGGCCCCCTGGGGAAACGGCAGTGACCACGCAGCCTGCTCCAGCCGCTCGCGGGCCCGGGCCACGGTTTCCGGCCACATGGCGCTCTCGGTGACGTCGATGCGACGGCCGTGAAGGAGCGACTGGAGGGCGGACGCGTCACCCGCCGCCACAGGCAACTGCTCCAGGCGGAGGTCAACGGGCTCGCCGGCCAGTTCCGTCGCACGTGTGGTGAAGGCCTCCCTCACATCCGCACCCACACCCACGGTGGTCGCGACGCGTACACGGACCGTGGACGAGTGGGGACCCAGCTCGACGCTCCGCCACAAAACGGACGTGGTCCCTTCGCGTTCGATCAGCTCCATGGCCTGCTCTATCGCGGCGCTCACCCGCGTCTCCCGGATGACCTCCCTCAGTGCGACGGTGAGCGGAACCGCCAGGGCGGCGACGAAGGCCAGCACGAGCAGGGCACGACCGGGGGCCGAGCCGAACACCTTGGCCTTGCCGGCGCCGGGCAGGCGGCAGATCCAGGCGGCCAGTCCCGTGATCTCCGTGTCTTCATGCCACTTGCGCGCGGCATCCACCACGTCGCTGCGATGCATGCCGATCAGGAGGAAGACGACGACGCCGCTCAGTACGATACCGGCCAGGTTCGCGCCCAGCAGGAGCAGCGCTCCCCATATGACATCCGTCTGCCAGCCGGCCGCCATGCCGAAGCCGGCGACCGCGAGCGGCGGGATCAGCGCCACGGCCACGGCCACGCCCGGTATCGCCGCGGACAACCGCTTGCCGCGCGCAATGGTAACGAGCGCACCCACGAGGCCGGAGCACACCGCGACGCCGAGGTCGAGCGTGGTTGGGGTGATCCGCGACGAGATCTCGAGCGTCAGCGTGTGGAACGGGAGCAGTGCGGTCAGTCCTGCGGCCGTGACAATGACGATCGCGAGACTGCCACCCACGATCGCCAGGCTTTGCAGCGCGAGCCGCGAATCTCCCACTGCGAGTGCCAGCGACAGCCCCATGATCGGTCCGAGCAACGGCGCCACGAGCATCGCGCCAATGACCACGGCAGAGCTGTCCATCGCCAGACCCAGCGTGGCGATGGCACCCGAAAGCAGGAGCACCAGCCAGTAGGAGAGTCCGTTGTCCACCGCGGCATCTGCCGCGTCGCGGAAAATCAGCGGCCGGTCCCACCGCTCGACGCCCAGCCGCTCCCCCGCCGCCTCCTCGATCGGGCTCGGCTCGCTGCGCTCGCGCTCCTGGCCGGCCGTGTCCGCGTCCATGGATCCTCGCTGCGGGTTTCTGCGTGAGACGGACGCAGCCGCGATGCTGACGTGCGCCCGTGCGCCGCGCGGGTTGATTCACAGCCCGTTGCACGGCAAGTTGCGTTCGAACGACGTCCACTGTATCCCGGCTGGCCGTCTCGCGCCACGTTCAGCGACCACGGACCGATGGCACAACCTTCAACTCGAAGACCGGATACGCGCAGGACTGCCATGCGCACGCACGAATTCACGGAGTCCGTCATCCGTGAGATGACGCGCGTCGCGAATGAAGCCGGCGCCATCAACCTGGCCCAGGGATTTCCCGACTTCGACGCGCCTGAACTGCTGAAGGACGCAGCGTGCGCGGCGATCCGGGCGAACGTGAACCAGTATGCCGTAACGTGGGGCGCACCGCGGCTCCGACGCGCACTGGCTGCGAAGTACGCGCGGGAATACGGCATGGATGTCGATGAAGCGCGGGAGATCACGGTGACCTGCGGCGCGACGGAGGCCATGGCATCGGTGCTGCTCGCGCTGATCGATCCCGGCGACGAAGTCCTCATCTTCGAACCGTTCTACGAGAACTACGGCCCGGACGCAGTTCTCTGTGGTGCAACGCCCGTGTGGCTGCGGATGGACGCCGGCTCGCCGCTCGACATGGACGCCGTGCGCAGCGCCGTAACGGCGCGCACGCGCGCCATCGTGATCAACACGCCGAACAATCCGACTGGCCGCGTGCTGACACCCGAAGAGCTCGACGGCCTCGCCGCGATCTGCATCGAACATGACCTGATCGCGATTACTGATGAAATTTAT
>JAGTUV010000046.1 GCA_018224305.1 Gemmatimonadota bacterium | reverse complement strand
TCGGCGGGAAGACGGGGGTCGACACACCGAACGGCAAGAATCTCGTCGGTGCGTTCCATTCACCCGCTGCCGTCATCATCGATCCTGCCGTGCTGCGCACGCTGCCATCACATCAGTTCCGATCCGGCCTGGCCGAGGCGGTGAAGCATGGGGCCATCCTCGATGCTGACTACTTCGCCTGGATCGGTGAGCATGTGCGTGAACTGCTCGCGCTCGAGCCGGCTGCCCTGGAGCACCTCATCACGCGCTCCGTGCAGCTAAAGGCGGGCATTGTATCCGCCGACCCCTTCGAGCGTGATCGCCGCGCCATTCTCAATTTCGGCCACACCGTCGGACACGCCATCGAGCGTGACAGCGGCTATACAATGCCGCACGGTTTCGCCGTCGCCGCGGGCATGTGCATCGAGGCGATGCTGGGCGAGGAATGCGGCGTGACGCAGGCCGGGACGTCTTCCGCACTTGCCAATCTGCTGTCGCGTCTCGAACTGCCCGTCCGCGCGGAGTTCGCTGCGGAGTCCGTGCTGGATGCGATGACCATCGACAAGAAGGCGCGCAGTGCGCGGCCCAGGTTCGTCCTGTTGCGCAATATCGGAGAATGCGCAACCGATCCTCACGGAACGTGGACGCATGCCGTGGATCCGGGTGCACTCCTGAACGTGCTGAGCGCTGCTACCCTCACGTCCGACAGTCGTTTGACTGCCCCTTGACGCCTGCCTATCTTGCAGCTTGTCTCCTGCCGCCCACTCCATCGGGTCGGTGGAGTCATGGCGGAACAGTTACGGAGGGTTGATGGCGCTCGCAGAGCGCGCCGCTGGCCGGTCAGTCGCTCAGGTCCTGGAAGAACGCGCTCGGGAGCACCCCGAGCGCGTATTCCTCGTATTCGGGGACCGTCGTCTGACGTACGGCCAGGTCAACGCCCGGTCGAGTGCGCTGGCCGCTGCGCTGCACGAACTCGGTGTCGAACGCGGCGACCGCATTGCCCTGGACCTGCCCAACTGGCCCGAGTTCGTGCTGTCCATGTTCGCCGCGGCAAAGCTCGGTGCCGTGATCGTTCCGCTGAATCCGCGCTACACGGTGCCGGAACTGCAGTACATGCTGCGGCATTCCGAGGCCACCGTCGTTGTGTGCGCGGAATCGTTCGGCGGCGTCGACTACCTGCAGCTGTTCGAGAACTTCCTCACATCACTTCCGGATCTGCAGTACGTGGTAACGGTGGGTGAAGAAGACCTCTGGTACGACGACCGGATCTATCAGTTCGAGGACCTGGAATCGAGCGGTGAAGGCCGTCAGGTACCGGAGCTCGTAGTCGATCCGGCGGCGGATACGTTCGCCATCCTGTACACGTCGGGTACGATGGGGAAGCCGAAGGGCGTTTCCCTCTCGCACGAGAACCTGCTCGTGACGGCTGCCGAGACCGCGGATTCACTGCGGCTCACGTCCGACGACATCGTGTTCGGTGTGGCGACGGTCTTTCATGTGTTCGGTATCGGTCCGGGCGTACTGGGCACGCTGCTGGCCGGGGCGGGGCTGGTACTGCAGGAGCAGTTCGAGCCTGCGGCTGCACTCGATCTGATCGAGCGGCACCGTGTGACCGTGCACTACGGCGTGCCTACGGTGTATATAACCGAGATGCGCGAGAACGAGGGCGCCCGGCGCGACCTGTCCTCGCTCCGCGCCGGGATCGTCGCCGGTGCGCCGATCGGTGACGAGATGATGCGTCGCATTCGTGCGGACCTGTGTCCGAACCTGTGCGTCGCATACTCGCTGACGGAGACGGCTTCGACCGTCGCCATGACGCGTGTGGATGACCCCGAGGACAAGGCGGTGTTCACGGTCGGCCGGCCGCTGCCCGGCAGTGAACTGCGGATCCTCGACCTGGACGGCACGATCCTGCCTGAGGAGAGTCTGGGCGAGATCGCGATCCGGGGCAGGGGCGTGATGAAGGGGTACTACCGCCAGCCGGGTGAGACGTCGCACTCATTCGACGAGGATGGCTACTTCCTCACGGGTGACCTCGGCATGATCGACGAGGACGGTTATCTTCACATCGTCGGCCGACGCAAGGAACTCATCATCCGGGCGGGATTCAATGTGTACCCGCGGGAGGTGGAGGACCGGCTTCATGCGCATCCGGCGGTGCTCGACGTAACCGTCGTGGGCCTGCCCGACGACGTTCTCGGCGAGCAGGTGTGTGCCTGTATCCTCCCGGTCGAAGGTGCGATCATCACCGGCGAGGAAATCAAGGACTGGTGTCGCAGCACGCTTGCGGATTACAAGGTGCCTGACATCGTCCGGTTTTTCGACTCCTTCCCGCTGACCGGCAGCGGAAAGGTCCGGCGCGTCGAACTGGCGCGCATGGTCAGTGCGGAGGAGTCGAGCCGTCGACCGTAGGCCGACGGCTCAGGGAGTGGGAGAGGGAGAGGGAGTCGGAGTGGAATGGGAGCGGGAACGGGTGTGTTCGGGAGTGGAACTCCCCCACACCCCCACCCACCACCTTGCCCACACCCCGTAACACTCCCACTCCGCCTCCCACAACCAATCTGTACGGAGGCTGCTTCGGGGCCCGGGCCGCGGAAGCGGTGCTGCGATGGATCCGCGATCGAAAGGTCGCCGGTCCATGCGGTGCCCCTGGCCGCGAAACGGGGGAGCGGCCTCGCGAATGAGAATGGTGGCGCACAGACGCCGCCCAACCGAAAGTTGACGCGAGGAAAATGACAGCACAATTCGCACGGACGCCCTACAGGGGACGGTCCGGCGGCTCGACCATTGCAGAGCCGCACGCAGCACTCCTCATCGATTTCGACAACGTGACGATGGGGATCCGCAGCGATCTCACCAAGGAACTCAAGAATCTCCTCAACAGCGACATCATCAAGGGCAAGGTGGCCGTCCAGCGTGCGTACGCGGACTGGCGCCGCTACCCGCAGTACATCGTGCCGCTGGCGGAGTCCTCGGTCGATCTGATCTTCGCGCCGGCGTACGGCAGCGCGAAGAAGAACGCTACGGACATCCGGCTGGCGATCGACGCGATCGAGCTGGTGTTCACACGGGCGGAGATCGGCACGATCATCCTGCTGTCGGGTGACAGCGACTTCAGCAGCCTGGTGCTCAAGCTGAAGGAATACGGCAAGTACGTGATCGGTGTCGGCATCCGGGAATCCGCGTCCGACCTGCTGGTTCAGAACTGTGATGAGTACTACTCGTACTCGGCACTCACGGGACTCACCCGTGCCGGCGACGAGCCCGCCGTGGTCAGCGAGGACCCGTGGGAACTGGTCGAGTTCGGCCTCAAGCAGATGATCGACAATGGCGATGTCATGCGCTCCGATCGCCTGAAGCAGGTGCTGCTCGAAATGGATCCGGCGTTCGATGAGAAGGCGCTGGGCTTCCAGAAGTTCAACAAATTCGTGCAGGAGGCTGCCACGCGCGGGATCCTGTCGCTGCGAAAACAGGAGAACGGGCAATACGAGGTCGGTCCGCCTTCGGAGGGTGGTGCCGAAGCGGACGGTGCCATGGCCGGTGAG
>JAGTUV010000045.1 GCA_018224305.1 Gemmatimonadota bacterium | reverse complement strand
TCATTCTGATGGCCCGATCCCTGCTCTGCACATCAGCATGACTTCCGTACTTGCCCACCGGCTCCGAGCGTTTCTCGCTCACGACGTCCTGCGATTTGCGATGCTCGTGGCCGCTGCTGCATTCCTGCTCGACTGGGCGACGAAATCGTGGGCGCTGGACACGCTCGAGCACGCGGCCGTGCCGCTGGGAGCGCTGATGCTCGGTGTGGAGCGGAATGAGGCGCTCGCGTTCTCGGCCGGTGCCGGCACCCTGCCGCCATGGATCGTGATCGGGATACGCCTCCTGGCGATCGCGGGCGTGCTCGCGCTCTCCATCCAGGTGGGGGCTCGGAACCGTCGCCTGGCGGCCGGCTTCGCACTCCTGCTCGCGGGCGGGTCCGGCAACGCCGCCGACATGCTGTTTCGCGGCGGCGCCGTGGTCGACTTCATACACGCGGGACCGTTTCACCTGCGCGGCGAGCTGGTGCACGCGGGCATCGTATTCAATGCCGCCGACATCGCGATCCTGCTGGCGCTCGGCCTGCTCGCTCCACTGATCCAGGAGTGGTCGACGGGCAGCCAGCGGCGGATTGCGGACTGGGAGGGGCGCTGGCTGCAGCGCCTGCGCGGCGAGCGGTGACGACAGACCACGCCGGAGCGCGCCGATCAATCGTGAGCCAGGCGTCGTGCAGCGGAGCGAAATGACGGAGCCGACCGACGGCCAGCCGCGCAGGACACGCGGTGCGCATCGCCTGGCCTGGCTGCTCGACGATGTGATCCGCATACCCGGCACGAAGTACCGCTTCGGCCTCGACCCGCTGCTCGGTCTGCTGCCGGGCGGCGGCGACATCGCGGGCGGCGTTCTCTCCGGCTACATCATCCTCGCGGCCGCGCGGGTGGGCGCACCGCCGGCTGTCCTTGCCCGCATGGGCGTCAACGTCGTGATCGATGCGGTGGTGGGTACGGTGCCGCTGCTCGGCGATCTCTTCGACGCGGGCTGGAAGGCCAACCGTCGCAACGCGGCACTGCTCCAGCAGTACGTCGATGCACCATCGCCGGTGAAGCGAAGCAGCCGCATCGTGGTCGCGCTGGTGCTCGGCGTGCTGGCGCTCGTGCTGATCGGTGCAGCCGTGGTGAGCATCATGCTCCTGCGGTGGATCTTCTCTCAGTTCTGACGCCGGACGCTTCGACCTCCGTCCTCAGGCGACAGCCAGTTCCCTCCCTTCGCCGAGTACCACGTCCATGCGTTCGAGAACGTGTCTCCGCGCTGTCGCGGCGTCCGCAAAACGTTCATGGTCGCCGGCAAGCAGCGCTATCGCGTGCAGGCTGCCGTACCATTCGCCATCCGCCCAGCCGACCCGGACAATGCGTGTACCCAACCTGCCGCGCAGCTGAAACTCCTCATGCGAGCGGGCGGGCGCCGGATGGGTCAGAGTGAACCGCTCCGGGGAGAGCGCCGGTCCGCGCGCGAGCTGGCAGCGCGCCGCTGCGAGATGAAACAGCGCGCGCCGCGCGACGACGTCGTCCTCATCGAACGGTGCAAGCCGCTGCTCCAGATCGTAGAGCTCGTCCGTGTTGCGGATGTCGGCCAGCCGGTCCATCAGCCGCTCGAACTGTCTGGGCGTCATGATCACACGGGCTCGGGGATCACGGCAGGCGTCAGCGCATGCATCGAGTGCTCCAGCGTCGGAGAACGTGCCGGCCCTCGCCGCACGGCACTTCCTCGACTGCCCTTCCTGAAGGCACGGCCGGTGCCGGCGCGATCGCCCGCGCGGTGGTCGCACCAAGTCGTTGGGAACACGCCGCCTGCGGTCACCCCCCACGCGCGCCCTTCGCGTATGACCGCCGGAATACTGTTGCACAGGTGCGACTACGGACGCCTCAATGCAACGCCTCACTTCACTGCCACCCAACCGGCGAAGTTCATCCAGCGCCAGAAGCAATCGACCTGCCGGAACCCCGCTGAGCGCAGGAGCTCTTCGTTCAACCGTGCCGTCGCCGGGACGAGTACTCCCCGCAGTGCGAGCCGCTTGCGCTCGATCGCTTCCTGCGAATAGCCATGCCGTGCCTTCATGCGGTGATAGCACTCGACCATCACCGTATCGATCGACGGAGTGGCCCCGAGCACCTTCTCCACCATGATGAACACACCGCCATCGACCGTGTGGCGGTACACGTCCTGGACGATCCGCGGCCGATGCTCGGGCGGAATGAATTGCAGCGTGAGCACGGCGAACGTGACGCTCGCGCGGCATTGTGGATAGGAGTGGCACAGATCGAGTTCCTCTATACTGACCCTGCCATCGGCAATCACGCTCGCGAACCGCTGGCGCGCTGCGTCGAGCATGGGTTTGCTGATGTCCACGCCAAGGAACCGGTTGGCATCGCCGCACACGCCCATCAGATCGGCGATCGCCTGGCCCCTGCTGCAGCCGAGGTCCAGCACGTCGGTGTCCGGCTGCCGGTAGTGGGCTGCGAGACGCAGACACGCCTGCCGCATCACGTTGTATTGCGGGATCGAACGACGCAGCATGTCGTCGAAGGCGTCTGTGACCGCTTCGTCGAACTCCCAGCGTACGCCGGGCACGACCATGTCCTTCAGCATGCCTCCTCCCTTCAGATCCAGCGTGGTGTGCTCTGACTGTAGGCCTCGTATGCGGCGCCATGCTGCTGCCCCAGATGCTCCTCCTCGATCCGAATCCGGATCTGAAACAGCATCACCGCCTGCGACGCGATCGCGAATGTGAGCACGTTCGGCAGTGCGAGGAAGATGCCGACCGCAATGGTGCACATGCCCAGTGCGATCGGGTTGCGCGATACACCGTAGAGGCCCGTGGTGACCAGATCAGTCGGCGTACCGCTGCGGTCGATGCCGATCCGCCATGCCGGACCCAGTTGATGCTGTGCCAGTCGCAGCACGCACGCACCCGCGATCATGGCAGCCGCACCCGTGAATCGCAGCATCGGGATCTCCAGGTAGGGGATCGGAATGAGGAAGGCGTAAATCCGTGGCGCAACCGCATAGACGAACACAATGGCGAACAAGGCGATCATGATCACGTCCCGGTAGACCTGGCACAGGTACAGCACGGGATCGGACGGCCCTGTAACTCGTGGATCAATGCCGTAACGCTTCCTGAACGCGGCAACGTTCGCTGTATACGTGACCAGCACGAACACGGTCATGAACAGTGGCATGAAGATGCGGAATACGATCTCGATGTCAGGCATGGGCGGCGACTCGGTCAGCAGCGTCGGGGGTGCGTGCGCCGGGTGGGCGCAGGTCCAGTGGACGTGCGGCGGGTGGGCGCGCGTCGAACGGGCCTGCGTCCCGGAACACGTGGAAGCGAGGCACGGCGGTGTCAGGGAATAGCATGTGTCCAAAGCGCTTCAGCAATTCGTGCTGCCACGCAGTCCGCAGCCGCACGAACGTCTCGAGCGGCACCGGCTCGGCGCCCAGCGAGCCCTTGGCGTAGTTGGATGTCTGACCGAGCCTGACCTCGCGAAATCCGTTGTGGATGGCGTACAGCACTATGCACCGCAGCAGATTGCTGTACAGTGCATCGCGATAGAACGCGCGCTCCTTCGAAACGAGGATGAATGTGAGTACATCGCCGGACGGGACGACCAGTGCAGCCAGCGACTCGCCGGTGCGACAGCCGGTCAGGCGCAGCATGCGCACATCCAGGGGACTGGACGCCAGCTGCCGGAAGAAGGCCGGCGGATACATCTCCAGCCGCACGTCGGCGCGGTTCAGCACGCTTACATAGCCGCGATGGAATCCGGCTGCCTGCCGTTCCGTGAACGGCAGGTCCTCGAGTTGCAGCGCACCGGCTGCCCACACCGGTCCAGGGCCATTCATCAATTCAGCTACCGGACGGTACTTCCGCCGGTATTGCGAGCGCAGTGAAGCCATGAACGTCTCGATTGTGGAGGGCAGCTTCGTCACGTGATGATCCGGCAGGGTCGGCAGCCCGACATAGCCCAGCGCCGGGATGGCGCCGTAGGCCGCCTGGACACGATGCCACTCCTTCCAGAACAGCGCGCCGGCTCCAATCTCGGCAGCCCAGGACTCCATCGCCTCATGAACGGCGCGAACGGCCTCGGCAGCGTGTTCAGGCCGCGCCACGTGCAGGTGATGCTGACCGTAGGATGCCGGGATGCCGCAGCAGACGATGGGCACATCCAGCAGGCGCGGGAACAGCGCACGGACTCGCTGAATCCACGGGTCACGGGCAAGCAGGTCGAGCCTCAGCGTGAATGCGCTCAGCACGGCCTGCCCGATGGGCCGCCCGCCGTCGTGCAGCACGATGTAGCGGTAGCGTGCGTCCTCGACCCCGCTCTCTTCCATCACACGCAGGAAAGCACGCGAGAAGAAGAAGTCGGCCGGAGCGACATCGTCCCAGACCTGCGCCGGTATGCGACGGGCGCATGAATACGTGTCTACGCGCATGTCACTCCCGCCTCCGCGACCGCCGGCCTGACCAGCCGCTCATAGGGGTAAGGCAGATCCACCGGCTCGCCCCGGTCCATGGCGATGCGGAGCTCACCCTCCGAGTGGTGAGTATGTGCGCGAATGAACTGACGGCCGATTTTTGTCGCGCCCCACAGCAGCCGCAGGTAATTCCACGACCAGATGCTCGGCAGCGTTCGCCTCGTCACACGGCGGGCGCGACGCAGATCGAAAATGATCGTCGCATAGGTCAGCAGCAGCTGACGGTAGTACTCCTTCAACGGCAGGTGCGTGTCGATCACGGCATGGGAGAGATCCCACAAGCCGTGCGCCTCGCGGGGCACCGCCAGCCTGTCCCTGTAAACAGCGTACTCCGACGTGCCGGGCAGCGGAACGAGCGGCGAGATATTGACATAGTACAGGCCTGAATCACGGATGAACTGACGCAGCCGCTGCCAGTCCGCGACGGTGTAGTCGGGGTGTGGAATGAGGGAGCCGTAGACATCCACGCCATTCTGCTGAAGGACGCGGATCGCCTTCAGGTTGAGGTCGACACTGCTTTCCTTGTCCATGCGATCCAGCTCCGCATCGGTCGTGGCCTCCAGCCCCACGAATACCGCCTTCAGCCCGAGTCCCGCCCATTCGGCAATGATGTCCTCGTGTGCTGCAATGAAATCCGCACGTGCGTACACGAGGTAGTTCTTGCGAATTCCAGCTCTGCGGATCAGCTCGGCCAGCTTCGCGAGCCGGCGCGGGTTGATCAGGAAGATGTCATCGACGATATAGACCTCATCGGCATCGATCGCCTCGAGTTCGCGGATGATGCTCTCCGGACTGCGCGAGTATGGCGCCCCGTCCGTGATGCGCCACGTGTAGCAGAAGTTGCACTTGTACCAGCAGCCCCAGGTCGTCTTGAGCGTCGCAACCGGTCGGTGCATCAGGTAGTAGTAGCGGTGACGCAGGTGTCTCACCACCGACCGGTCCGGCAACGGTAGCTCGTCCGCCTTCGGCATGTACGCGGCCGGTGGCCCATGGAACAGCGTGACTGCATCGCGCGGGATGGCCACACCGGGGATGCTGCTGACATCGCCGCCCTCACCGAGCGCGCGGATGACTTCCGGCATGGTCGTGGTACCGTCGCCACGCACAATCACATCGACACTGTTGTCGATGAAGTCCTCCGGCACCTGTGCCGCCTGCACACCGCCGACGATGGTGTGGCAGTCCGGATTCCACCGCTTGACGGTGCGGCACACCTTGATGACTTCGTTGACGCCGGTGATGTAGGAGGACGTGCCGACCGCATCGGGCCTGAAGCTGAGCAGACGCTCGGTCAGTCCCTTCTCGATGATCAGGTCGATGACCTGGACTTCGTGACCCGCGAGCCCTGCCGCAACATACTCCAGTTCCAGCGGCTCGCAGATCATGATGTGCTTCAGGCCGATGGTGTGCTTCGGCACGGGTGGTCGAACCAGCAGGATACGCATGACCGTCTCCTCAGACGATGCCCGGCGTGATGCGGGCGTGAACGTGCCGTCGATAGTGCAGGTTGGTACCGAGGATGAACGTGCGCATGGGCAGCTCCGTCTGCCGCGGCACGCCCCACATCCTGCGCGCGATTGCCGCGCGTGAGTACAGCATGTCGTACAGCTTCCAGTACTGGTGCTGCAGTGTTCGCGCATCCATGCCGACGGGGTGGTATACCGCCTTCCCCCCGTTGTAGTCGGCCAGGTCGTGATTGAAGATGCGGTTCTCACTGGCAAACTTGCGGTACATGCCGGTGCCGGGAACCGGCGTGAGGATGTAGATGCGTGGCAGCGGGATGCGATTGTCCATGAGGAATCGGTAGGTCAGTTCGAACGTCGCTTCCGTGTCGCCCTCCATGCCGACGATCATCTCGCTCGAGACGGCGATGCCGTGTTCGCGCACACAGCGCAGCAAGCCCGCATATCGGGACGGATGGTTGAACGTCTTGCCGACGGACTGGACACTCTGCGGGTTCACGGACTCGATGCCGAACGAGAGGACGCGGCAGCCGCTGCGGAAGGCGAGGGCCAGCATGTCGGGCTTGTCGGCGATGTGGAGGCTGCACTGGCTCGCCCAGAAGATGTTCTCCGGGATCAGCGCCTCCATCAGAGCTGCGAAGAACTTCCAGTCGACGCCGATATTGTCATCAATGAACGATATGTAGCGGCTGCCGCTGGCCTTCGCTGCGCGCACGTCGCGCACAATGTGCTCGATCGGGCGTTTCCGGTATGACCGCTGGAAATACGCCTGGATGGAGCAGAAATCGCAGGGGAACGGACAGCCGCGCGTCGCCTGCACGGGGCGCCACAACCCGCGCTCACCGGGCGACATGAGGTGATACGGCGGTACGCGGAGCTGCGCTACGTCCGGCCGCTCGGTCATGGGATAGACCTGCTGCATGCGACCGGCAAGGAAGTCATCGATGAGACGCGGCCACGTGAGTTCGGCCTCACCGGTAACGAGCGCGTCGGTATGCGGCAGCGTCCACTCGGCAGGTGCGAGACTCGCCGCGATGCCGCCGATCACGACCTTGCTGCCGCGCGCACGAAACTGGTCGCCGAGTTGCCACGCGCGCTTGAGTCCCGAGCCCATGCCGGTCAGGCCGACGAGGTCCCACTGCCCGTCGAGCGGCACATCCTCGATCGGCTCCTGCACGATCGTCAGGTCGACCGAGTCGGGTGTGACGGCCGCGAGCGACAGCATGGTGAGACCGGGCAGGTATAGCTTATCCTTACGGATCGGCCGACCCTCGTAGTCGAGCGCCGATGGCGCGACCAGCAGCACTCTGGGCTTCATCGTTCAGCCTCGATCCGGGAGGCAACCTGTCTCACCCCGCTGGCAGTGCCCGTTCCCCCGCGACGGGCGGCACTTCGTCCTCGCCGGAGATCGTGGAACTCTTCCTGAACCGGCGTAGTGACCGCGACCGCTTCGTCAGCGTGCCCTTCACGCTCGCGCGTGCGTTCCCGTCGTGGCAGCCCGGTATCCGCAGACTCCATGCAGACGTGGTGCACCCGTCCCGCAATCCGTTCTGGCGCCGCCGTCGGGGCTGGTTCTTCATCGCCCGCCAGGAGGGCCGCACGGTCGGACGCATGGCGGTGATCGAGCCGGGGTGCATTCCCCAGCGGCCATCGGCCGCTGTGCTCGCATTTCCGGACTTCATTGATGACGCGGGCGTCGTGCGCGCGCTGATCGACGCCGTCTGCAGCCGTGCGCGCGAGCACGGGGCGAGCGAACTGATCGGTCCCCTGAACCCGGACATCCATCACGATATCGGCATCCAGGTGAGTGGTTTCGAGCAGCGCAACGCCGTCTTCATGGGCTATCAGCCGTCGTACTACGCGCGACGCCTGGAGGCGGAGGAGTTTCTTCCGTTCATGGATGCACATGCGTGGAGCCTTTACCATGATACGTTCCTGCGCACCGGGCGTCTTCGCGGCCTCGCCGAGCGTGTGGAGCGGCGGCCCGAACTGCGGATCCGCAGTGCCGATCCCAGCCGGTTCGATGACGAGCTGGAAGTTTTCTTTCATCTCTACTCCGAAGCGTTTGCTGATCACTGGGGATTCAGCCGTCCGACATGGGACGAGTTCGCGTTCGTCGCGAGCGACCTGCGCTACATCATCAGAAAGCACCTCGCGCTGATTGCCGAATGGAACGGTGAGCCGGTCGGGTTCGCGCTCGGCGTTCCGGACATCTACGAGATCCTGCCGAACAACGCATCGGGGCGTCTCACCATCCCGTTCGTGCTGCACATGCTGCGTCGCTGGCGCAGCATCAGTCTCGTCCGGGTCATGATCGCCGGGGTATTGCCCGGTTACCGCCGGCTCGGCATACATGCGCCCCTGTTCTACCGCATGGCGTCCGCGATCTTCGATCTCGGTCTGCGCGGCGGTGAGATCTCGTGGGTCGTGCAGGACAACGAGGGGATGTCCGAATCGCTGCCGCTGCTCGGCGCCCGCACGACGAAGACCTATCGGCTGTACACGAGATCTCTGTGACGCATTGGCGCTGCGTCCACCTGAGCGATGGAAAAGCCGTGACGGCGTGACAGCGCTGCCATGTGCAGCACATCCGCCGGCGACAACGCACCCAGGCTGCTTCCGTCGTGCCGGCCCTCCAGCCCCATGAGCACGGCCTCCGCCATGCATGCGAACATCGCCCCGCGTGCGAGCGGAATGCCCGGTACGTACCAGTCGTCGTTGAGCGGCGTGCGTACCACACCGCCGCGTATCACCCGTACGCGTGAACTGCCGGCCGTCACCGATGCGTGGACGTCTCCAGGCACCGCGAGATCGAGCACGGCGACGGGGCCCGCACCGAAATGCTCCGGGTACAGGACTGGATCAGGACTGTTCGATGCCGTCGCCACGACTTGCGCGTCTCGGCATTCGGCCGGATCACTGGAGACACGCACACGGATGCTGCGACCGTGCGTGCGCGCATGCGCGACAATCCGAGCGCCAAGTATTTCCAGCTCGCGCCTGCGCGCCGGACGTCCGATCAGAACAATGGATGCGACCTCCCGGGAGAGAAGCTCTGCGAGCACGCTACCGATGTTGCCCGTTGCACCGAGCACGGCCGCGTGCGCGGTCGCCATGTTGATGCCTTCGCTTGCGGCCGCAGCACTGAGGGCGGCCAGGCCGACGGCGACCGTGTGGCTGTTGCCCGTGGTGATCGCCATACGGGCATTGCGCAGGTCGCGCCCGTTACGCGTCAGGATGGAGCAGTATCCGCCCAGGCCTGCAACGGTACAGCCCTCGTCCGCTGCCATGTCGACCGCCCGCTGCACGAGCTGGCGCAGCTCGCGGCGCGCGGGCGAGCGCATGGCGGCATAGCATTGCTGCGAGCTGACTGGAATCCCCACGAATGTCACGCTCGTCGCCGCACCCGTTACGGAGTGCACGTGATCGCGATGGCAGACCAGCGGCTCGGCGAACGGCAGTACGTGGTCGAGGAAGTTGTCGCATGCCCGGCCACCGAGCCTGCCGAGCGCGGGATCCCAGAGGGCGACACTGTCCGCATCGATGAAATGACCGACAAAGCCAATGTGCGCTCCGGCGAGTGGCGGTCTGCAAATCATGCGTGGCGCCAGCGGCGCGGCAGGCTGAGGCGTCGAACGCTGCGCCACGTTAGCCTGCGCTCCGGTGCGCTGCGATACGGCACCGTGCGCAGCGTTCGCGCCAATGCAGGGACCCAGGATGCCGCCGGCGTCCTGTGCGCGCACTAGGCGGCATAGCCGATCGAGCGCTCCGAGCAGTTGCCGCGTTGCATCGTCGGGGATCGAGTATGCCGGCTCGATGCGGAGTGTCAGCCCCATCGACAGCGCGGGTGCGACACGGATACCGTGTTGTCTCAGCAGGTAACCGGAGTAAGCATACCCGAGCCAGCCGTAACGCTGGAGGAAACGCAGCGCGGGTGAGCGGTCGAACGGCTGGCTGCGCCACTCCAGTCCCAGCATAAGACCGCAACCGCGAACTTCACGGATCAGGTCCGGATAGCGGGCGGTGAGCGCTGCGAGCTGTGTGAGCAGCCGGCCGCCCGCTTCACGTGCACGTCGCGGTCCGTCCTCGCCGTCCAGCAGATCCAGCGCACGCAGCGCCACCTCTGCCGACAGGTCATCCTCCGCGAACGTCGACGAGTGCTGAAGTGCGAACGTATCCAGCCACTGCTCGCGTGCAATGGCGACCGCGCTGATCTTGGCGAGCCCGCCGCCCAGACTCTTCCCCAGCAGAACATAGTCGGGGGCGATGCCGAGTTGATCCGAGAATAGAAATGACCCGGTGCGCCCCATACCGGACTGTATCTCGTCCGCCACGAGCGGCACGTCGTGCGCCGCGCAGGCTGCCTGCCACGCGCGAGCCGTTTCCGCCGCGACAGGATGTATCCCGCCCTCACCCTGAATCGGCTCCATGAAGAACGCGGCTGCCGCCGTCCACTCGAACGCCTCGGCCGTCCAGCCGCCAGGCCTCTGCTCCACCCTGACCAGCACGTGCGTCAGCTGTGACAGCAGCTCTTCCAGCTCACCGGCGGCGCTACCATCTACGAAGCGGAACCGGTCGCCGGCTGACCTGTGGCCGAAGCGGCGCTCCGCATCGTCCGTGAGCGACAACGCGTGATTTGTCATGCCGTGGAAGGCACGACGTACCGCGATGAACGCAGGCTCCGCTTCCAGGACGCGCGCGTTATGCTCTGCGATCTGCGCGAGCGCGTCCTTGCCCGTGCCACGCCAGAGGCGAAGACGCTTCAACGTGGTGCATGCGGCGGCTGTCCATGCGGGTGCGCTCGCTGCTGCGGGCGCTGGGGCCGGTGTCAGCGTCTGCAGGGCAGCGGATGAGCGTACCGCATACGTCATCGCCGCATGCTTTACCGCGATCTCGATCGCTTCCGCACCCGTGCTACCGAAGACGAGTTCGTAGTCACGACCCGTGCCGTCCCGCAGCCGTGACACCAGCGCACTGCGCAATGCGTCGCTGCGTGAGCGAATGCTCGCCTGACCGTGCACGACGCCGCCGCGATTCAGGAATTCCAGCATCGCTGCCGTCAGAGCCGGATGATTGTGCCCGAAGAACGTCGCGCCGTAGCCACCCAGGAAATCCCATACGGCGGTCTCATCGTCATCGCCGTGGAAGAGCCGGTTCGCATCACCTCGCGTGTAGGCGACATCGAGGCCGAACGCGGCGAGGGCACCGCTGCGCGTCAGGCGCACGGGGAGGGCCGGGTGCAGACGGGCCGTCATGCCAGCACCTGCGCACGCGGCGTCAGTCTGGCTGTAAACGGTCCCGCCGGTTTCATCGTCGAGAGTCCCACGAACGCCGCGTCGGATTCGTCGAACTCCCACTCGAACCGCTGTACGAACTGGCCGAGAGCCAGCAGCATGCACGGCACGGCCAGGTGCTGACCAATGCAGACGTGCTTGCCCGCGCCGAACGGCATGTACTGATACTTGCCAATCGAATGCGCGAGGGCCGGCGCGAAGCGCGCAGGCAGGAAGCGCTCGGGCTCGTCCCAGAGACGCGGGCTGCGATGCAGGCCGCACAGGCTGATGAAGAAGGTCTGCCCGGGTCGGATGCGGCAGCCGCGCAACTCGGTCGGCCGCACACAA
Organism: Gemmatimonadota bacterium; assembly: GCA_018224305.1. Taxonomy (GTDB): domain Bacteria; phylum Gemmatimonadota; class Gemmatimonadetes; order Longimicrobiales; family RSA9; genus SH-MAG3. The sequence continues at coordinate 4,334 of JAGTUV010000045.1, read as the reverse complement.
TCACGCACGAGACCGTAACTGGGTGGGTATAGCCGCAGACTCTCGCGCAGCACCTGTCTCGTGTATATCAGCGCATCCAGGTGCTCGGGTGAAACCGGTGCGCTTCCCGCAACGTCGCGCACTTCGTCCCGCACGCGCTCCAGCACCTCCGGGTGTCGCCACAACAGGTAGAGCGTCCAGCCCTCGGCGACGGTGTGCGTCTCGGTACCGGCACCCAGATGCACAATGATCTCGTTGCGAACGACATTGTCGGGAAATGCAGGAGCGCGATCGTCCGCGGCGACGTTCACGAGCGCATCGATCAGAGTCGAGGCCTCTGCGTGCGCGTCCGCAGTGGCCCCGTCCGGCCTCGCCGACTGCAGCTGTGTGGCGATTCCGTCGAAGAACGCTTTGTGCCCGCGGGCACGCTGGTTCGCGCCCGTCAGCCAGGCGGTCGCCGGCCGCCATGGAAACTTGCTGCGCCATGCGATGATCGCCTCGCCATCGCCTATACGTTCTGCGATCTCGCCGTACGGCAGTGCCTCGTCGGCGCCGAAGAGCACGTGCAGCAGGACGTGTACGTTCATTCTCGAGAGCGCATCGAGGACCGACACCGTTCGGCCTTCGCCCGTTTCGCCGGCAAGCCGTTGCAGGTGTGCGGTCGTTATCTCCTGCGCAGCCGGCAGGTAGCGCTTCACGTTGCGCGGAGTGAAGAACGGTTGCTGGAGTTGATGCAGATAGTCCCACCGCTCGCCTTCTACGGAACCGAGTGCGGGGCCCACGATGCGGTACAGCTCACGCCAGTAGATGCGGCTCTTCTCGAAGCAGTCGCCGTGGCGTATCAGTATATCCTCGGCAAGGTCCGGGTCCGTGACGACGTGCACATCGCCGCCGGGGACCGGAATCCGGTAGACATCGCCGTATTGCAGACCCGAACCGGTCGTGAAGACGGCGGTGTCGTTGAGGAACGCGATGCGGTCCGCGATCGAACAGGTCGGGCCCAGAATCATAGCGGGATTCGGACGCTAGGGGCGGCAGGCTGTGACAGGCCGCGTAGTGAGTGTCGCCTGATACCTACGCCGTGGCGGCCATTCCGGTCAAGCGCGCCGGATACGTAGGCGCACGCCCCGATTTACGTAGATGGCCGCAATTGCCTTGTCCCGCACCGCCGGCTGTCGCATAGTTGCGATCCTCTAACGATGCGGAGGGCGATACGACCATGGCGCCATGGATAATCCGACACCGCCTGCGGATCGCACTCGGCTGGCTGGTCATGATCATCATTGGCTTCGGTGCGGCCGCGACGCTGCAGGACCGCATGGTTGCATCGAGCCGCCTCGAGGGCAGTGAGTCGGCGGCAGTGGAGGACGCGCTCGTCGAACACTTCGGCTCGCCCACGGCGCATTCCCTCGTACTGGTCGCACGCGGGCTCCCCGGCGTTCCGGTCGATGCCGTTCAGCGTATTTCCGAGGCGGTCGCCGGCGTACCCGGGGTTCTGTCGGTGCTCTCGCCGGCGACGTCAGGTGATACGCTGCTTGCTGGCGCGGAGCGTGGTAGTGCGGTGTTCATCACCGGACTTGACATTCAGAGCGTACCGGTCGATTCGCTGATTCCTGCGTTGCGCACAGTTACCGCCGGCGTTGCGGCTGCAATGCGCGGCGATGCACCGCATGTCTCGCTGCGCTGGACCGGTACTGCCGCGCTCGCATTCGACCTGCGGAGCACCAGCAAGAGTGAATCGCGTCGCGCGGAACTGCGCGCACTGCCGGTCGTGCTCGTCCTGCTCTTCATTGCGTTCCGGTCCATCGCTGCGGCGTTCATTCCGGTGGTACTCGGCCTGCTCACGATCGGCGTTGCGCTCGGCATGGCGCTGCTGCTCGACGTCGCAGGGCGGCCATCCATATTGCTGGGCAGTGTCGTGTCGATTCTCGGACTGGCGCTCGGCGTCGACTACTCGCTGCTGACGGTCACGCGGTTCCGCGAGGTCCTGGCTGGCGGCGCGGACGCGCGCACGGCCGCGATCGTGACCATTCGGACGGCGGGGCACACGATCGTGATCTCCGGATCGACCGTCGCGCTCGGCTTCGCCGGCCTGCTGCTCGTACCGGTTGACGAGATTCGATCCGTCGGCCTCGGCGGCCTCATCGTGGCCGCGGTCGCCGTCGCGCTGGCCACGACACTCCTGCCCGCCGCACTGTCATGGCTCGGACAGCGTATTGATGCAGGCACGCGTGGCCATCGTCCGTCCGCCGGGCCGGGACCGGCATGGTATGCGTTGGGCCGCACGGTCACGAACCACCCGGTCCGCACACTGCTCATTGCAGGTCTGCCGCTGCTGCTGCTGTCGCTGCCCGCATTCCGTCTCGATTCATCGGCCCCGAGATCGGACTGGCTGCCCGCACACATGGAATCCGCGGCTGCACTCACCGACCTCGATCACATGAATCGCGGCAGCATTGCGTACACGCTGCCGGTTGTCGTTGCATTCAGCGGGCGAGCCTTTGCCAGCGATGCAGAACAGTGGGATGCGATCGATCGTATCGGCACCGAGTTCGGCCGGGACGCCCGCGTGGCTGAAGTGCGGTCACTGCCGGCCGTTGCAGCCCGGTCCGGTCTGCCGCTCGATCTGGCGCTCCGTCTCGTCCCGGAGGACGTATTGCGTCACTTCACTGCACCAGACGTCGGCATGGCACGCATCGACGTCATCCCGCGCGCGAATGTCGCACCGGCCGAACTGGCAGGTCTGGTGCGGTCGCTCAGGAGCGTGGACCTGAATGCTGCCGCCGGACGACCCGGCTTCACGGCGAACGTCGGCGGCGTGCCCGCATATCAGGTCGATTATGAGGATGCGGTACGACGGGCCTTTCCGCTCGTCGCTGCCAGCGTGCTGGGCGGGATACTGCTCGTCCTCGCGATCGGCTTTCGCTCCATCCTGATTCCGCTTAAGGCGACCATCCTCAATCTACTCACGGTCGGCGCCGCATTCGGCGCGCTCGTCCTCGTATTCCAGGACGGCTACGGCACCGCACTGCTCGGGCTCGATGCACCTCTTTCCGGCGTTTTCCCTGCCGTGCCGATTCTCGCATTCTGCATAGTGTTCGGTCTGAGCATGGACTACGAGGTGTTCCTGCTCGGGCGCATTGCCGAGGTGCGCCGCACACAGGCCGGCGGCTCGGAGCAGGACGCGATCGTGGAGGGTGTCGCTCGCACGGGCCGCGTCATCACGTTCGCGGCAGCACTCATGGCCGCGATCTTCATCGCGTTTGCAGCGGGGGCCTACCTGCCGTCCCGCCTGCTCGGATTCTGCCTGGCGGTTGCGGTCATCGCCGATGTCACACTCGTGCGTCTCGCCGTGGGCCCCGCACTGCTTCAACTGGCGGGCCGCTGGAACTGGTGGCCAGGATCGAGCGCATGGCGGTAGTTGGACTGATGTACGCGGATCCGCACCCGCGCCACGAACGTCGGCGAGATGCCAGAGGATTCGCATCGTTTCTGATCTGCCCGCAACGACGAGGGGATACGCCATGACTCGCACAGCGGCTACAGCACACCCCGACATCATCTACCCTGCCACAATTCCGTTTATTGTGTTGCACATCTCCTGTTTCGCGGCGATATGGACAGGTGTCACACTGCGCGCGCTGCTGTTGTGCGCCGCGCTCTATGTCATACGGCTTTTTGCGATCACGGCAGGGTATCACCGCTACTTCTCCCATCGGACGTTCAGGACGAGTCGCGCCGGACAGTTCGCGCTGGCCGTGCTGGCACAGAGTTCTACCCAGCGGGGTGTGCTGTGGTGGGCCGCTATCCACCGGCACCACCATCTCCATTCCGACACACCGCTCGATGTGCATTCCCGCCGCCAGCACGGCTTCTGGTACGCGCACATGGGCTGGATCTTCACCCGCGAGAACGATCGGCCCGACTATTCAAACGTGCGGGACCTGGCGCGTTACCCGGAACTCGTCTGGCTGGACCGCTATCCCTACTTCCTGCCGATGATGGTGATGCTCGTGCCGTGCTGGCTGATCGCCGGCTGGAGCGGTGTGATCGTCGGCTTCGGCTGGAGCACTACCCTACTTTATCACGTTACGTTTGCGATCAACTCGATCGGCCATGCTCATGGCACGCAGCCCTACATCACCGGGGATGATTCGCGTAACAACTTCTGGTTCGCGCTACTGACGTTCGGCGAAGGCTGGCACAACAACCACCATGCCTACCAGAGTTCCGCGCGCACCGGATTCCGGCCCGGTGAGATCGATATCGGCTATGCCGGATTGAAGCTGCTGCGCGGGCTGGGGCTCGTGTGGGACCTGCGCGAACCGCCCGCCGCCCTCGTGGACAACACCCTC